>JBBIUW010000087.1:0-8591 GCA_037440045.1 Sphingobacteriaceae bacterium | reverse complement strand
ATTGATTTTACAGTGGTGATGGAAGATGTGGAGGCCTTAAATAACAGAGCATTTAAGCAAGAATTAGATGTAACAAAATTAAGTTATCATGCTTTTATTTATTTAACCCAACAGTATTCTTTGTTAAATAGTGGAAGCGCATTGGGTTTTAATTGTGGGCCTTTGTTAGTTCAAAGTTCTAAATTTAGAGTAGATGATATTGATAATGCATCCATTGCAATACCAGGAAAATACACAACGGCTAATTTTTTATTGTCATTAGCATTTCCAAATGCGAAAAATAAAAAGGAACTATTGTTTAGTGATATTGAAGGTGCAGTATTATCTCATCAAGTAGATGCAGGTTTGTTAATTCATGAGAATCGTTTTACATACGAAGAAAAAGGTTTAGAAAAAATCATTGATTTAGGTGAGTTTTGGGACAGCTTAATTCATGCACCTATTCCTTTGGGAGGCATTGTTGTGAAACGTGGTGTTGATGTTAAACTACAAAAAACCATTGATACTTTGATTAAACAAAGTGTTGAGTTTGCTTTTACAAATCCAGAGAGCTGTATGGATTATGTAAAACTTCATGCTCAGGAAATGAGTGAAGAGGTGATGAAAAAACATATTGCTTTATATGTGAATGATTTTTCAGTAAGTTTAGGAGTAGTTGGTAAAAATGCCATTCAATTATTGATAGATAAAGCAATTGAAACCAAATTAATTGAGGGGGTAGCACCTCAAATATTTGTAGTTTAATTCCGTCTATCCATTTAAATTGCAATTCAAATAAAATTCAGTATTACTTCACAAATTCCTTTTATATTTATAAAAAATACTTTTATGCAAAAAATAGTTTTATTAGCGTCAACTGTTTTATGTGTTGGCAATGCTGTAGCTCAAACATTAACTCCAGGTATTAATTTATCGTATATTGATTCTTCTGCAAACCCAAGAAATGATATCTATAAATTTGCAAATGGTAAATGGCTAAATACACAAAAAATTCCTGCAAGCGATGGAGCTTGGGGAAGTTTTAATGAAATTAACGAACGTAATGTCGCTAATTTAAAAAGTTTAATGTCTATTGTTTCTAAAGATACTAAAGCAGTAGCTGGAAGTAATAATCAGAAACTGCGAGATTTTTATTTAACAGGGATGGATTCTGTTAAAGCAGATAAAGATGGGATTAAGTCTATTAGTGCCGAATTAGCAGCAATTGATTTGATAAAAACTAAAAGCGATTTAATTAAAACTTCTGCATTACTTAATAAAAAAGGTATTGGCGGAATGATTGGTTTTTATGTGTATTCTGATTTTAAAAATAGTAATGCCAATACGTGTTATTTATCTCAAACAGGAACTGGTTTGCCTGATAAAGATTTCTATTTTGAACCTCAGTACGAATCTGTAAAAAAGGAATATATTGAACATATAGCACGTATGTTTGAATGCTTGGGTAATTACCCAGAATCGGCTAAAGCGAATGCCGATATCGTAATGAAAATCGAAACTGAATTAGCAAAAAATTCTCAAAATGCTGTAGAGCAAAGAGATCCTCAAAAACAATATAATCCGTTTACAAAAGCAGAGTTATTGAAATTAGCTCCAAATGTAAACTTTGAAACTTATTTTTTAGCACTTGGAATTAAAATGCCAGAAAATTTAGTATTAAACCAACCTAAATTTTATGAAGGATTAAATACTATCATTAATTCAGTTTCAATTGCTGAGTGGAAAGTATTTTTAAAATGGAATTTGATTGAAACAGCGGCGCCTTATTTATCAAGTAAGTTTGTTAATGAAAGCTTTAAATTTAATGGCACTGTTTTGTCGGGTAAAAAAGAAATGAAACCTAGATACAAGAGAGTACAAGGTGCAATAGATGAAGCTTTAGGAGAAGCATTGGGTAAACTATATGTAGAAAAATATTTTGATGATAAATCTAAAAAGCGTGTTAATGTAATGGTAGATAATTTAATTGCTGCTTATAGAGTAAGAATAGAATCACGTGATTGGATGAGTAAAGAAACAAAAGCTCAAGCACAATTAAAATTAGATAAAATTATTAAGAAGCTTGGTTTCCCTGATACATGGATTGATTATAAAGCTTTAACAATTGGTAGAGAATCATACTGGAAGAATGTTGCAGCTGGTAGAAAGTTTCAATACAGTCGTATGTTAGCTAAAATTGGAAAACCTGTTGATAGAATGGAGTGGGGAATGACTCCTCCAACTGTTAATGCATATTATAATCCAACATCTAATGAAATTGCTTTCCCTGCAGGAATTATGCAAGTTCCATTTTTTGATGTGAATGCAGATGATGCTTTTAATTATGGTGTTATGGGCTCAATTATTGGACATGAATTAACTCATGGTTTTGATGATCAAGGATCGCAATTTGATGCTGATGGAAACTTAAAAATGTGGTGGACCGAAACTGACTATAAAAATTTTACAGATAAAACTAAATTGATTATTGATCAGTTTAATAGTTATGTGGCGATTGATACATTACATGTAAATGGCGAATTGACACAAGGAGAAAATATTGCTGATTTAGGTGGATTAACCATGGCATATTATGCGTACCAAAAATCTTTAAATGGCCAAAAATCACCTGTAATGGCTGGATTTACAGGAGAGCAACGCTTTTTCTTAGCATGGGTTCAAGGGTGGAAAACATTAATGCGTGATGCCTCTTTAAAACAATTAATTGCTACTAATCCTCATGCTCCTGGTAATTTTAGAGCTGTTGGTCCTTTAAGTAACATGCAGGAGTTTTATGATGCTTTTGGAGTGAAAGAAGGAGATGGAATGTATCGCCCAGCTAATAAGCGAGTAAATATTTGGTAAAACATTTATAACGATTCAAATAAAAAAGGAGATTAATTTTAATCTCCTTTTTTGTTGCTTTTTATATTTTAAGAAATTTGAATTTCTCTGGATACATTAATTTGATTATTCGATTTTTTAGGAATCGATACATTTAAAATTCCATTTTCGTATTTTGCTTGAATACTTTCTGTATCTACTAAATCTTCCGCTAACACAAAAGATCTGCTAAATGATTTGTAGCTGAATTCACGTCTTGAGTAACGTTCTTTTTCGTTTGTTTCCTCTACTTTATTTTCGTGTTTTGCAGAAATGGTAATGCTCCCATCTTTTAATTCAATTTTAAAATCTTTTTTATCCATTCCTGGCACAGCTAAATCCAATTCAAATGATTTGTCTGTTTCTTTAATGTTTACTGCCGGAACATTAAACATTCTGCTTTGTTTTTCGAAAAAGTTTTTCGAAAAAGCATCATCGAATAATAATGGAAAATCAGTAAATAATCTGTTTCTGTCGTTATTTGTTTTTGTTATTGAGAACATGGCTTCCTCCTATTTTTTATGGTTTATAGTTTGTCTTTTTTTTGATGATTGCAATCACATCACAAAATCGACAAGCTGTGTGCCAACAGGTTTTAAAAGAATTTTTGACATTTTTCAGTGGTTTTTGCCTGAAAAATTTTCATAAATCTTCTGTTTTTTCTGTCGTTTTTTCAGAGCTACTAACCCGCTTTCGTTAATAAGTTTGGTTTATTTATTTAACACTTGGGCTCTTATTAAATAAATTTAATCAGTTACAAATTTTGATAGTATAAAATACAATGAGCGATATTCAGCATTTTTTTAAACCAATTGAATTTAATCAAGAGTCTTATTCCGAAAATCAAATAGGAAAAACAATAGGTGCATACACAATTGATTCAGATTTCCCTGAATTAAAAGATATTGATATGGCTATTGTAGGTGTGTGTGAAGACAGACGAGCCCATACAAATATTGGTTGTTCTCTTGCTCCAGATAAAGTAAGAGATTATTTTTACGCATTATATCCAGGTAGTTTTCGTCCTCGTATTGTTGATTTGGGTAATATAGAGGCAGGCCATGATGTGGAAGATACATACTATGCGGTAAAATCGACAGTAGATTATTTAATCCGTAATAATGTAATTCCTATTATTATTGGGGGAAGTCAAGATTTAACGTACGCTCAATTTTTAGGATATGAAAAGTTAGAACAAACAATCAATGTAGTTGCTATAGATTCTAAGTTTGATTTGGGAAATCCTGATGAAGACACTACTAACACAGCATATTTAGGGAAAATTATTTTACATCAGCCAAACTATTTATTCAACTATAGTAATATTGGGTACCAAACTTATTTAGTAGATCAAACAAGTTTAAGTATGATGAATCGTTTGTATTTTGATACGTATCGATTAGGTCAAGTGCGTGATGCTATTGAAGAGTCTGAGCCAATTATTCGTCATGCAGATATGTTGAGTTTTGATATTACAGCTATTAAACATAGTGATGCTCCTGCCAATCCGAATGCTTCTCCAAATGGATTTTATTCAGAAGAAGCTTGTCAAATGATGCGTTATGCAGGAATGAACGATAAATTATCTTCTGTTGGTATATATGAAATTAATCCAGAGTTTGATACGCATGGCGAAACATCTAATTTGGCTGCTCAAATGATTTGGTGTTTTATGGATGGGTTTTATAATCGTAAAAATGATTTTCCATCTCGTTCTAGCGTTGATTATTTAAAGTTTCACGTGGTGCTTCAGGATGAGAAATATGAAATTAATTTCTTTAAGAGTAAAAAAAGTGATCGTTGGTGGATGGAAATTCCTTACCCTCCAACAAAAGGATTAAAGTTTGAACGCCATACATTATTACCATGTTCTTATAAAGATTATGAAATGGCTGTAAATAATGAAATCCCCGACCGTTGGTGGCAAACTTACCAGAAATTAGCTTAAAATATTGATTAATAAAGCCCTTTTTAAACATTAAAAAGGGCTTTTTGTTTCCCTTTATAAAACGTACTTTTACTCTGTAAATTTTTAAAATAATGAAAGTACAGTCACTTTTAAAGCGTGCTCAAAATCTCGAATTTTTATCAATCGAAGAAGGTATTTTTCTATATGAAAATGCTCCAACATCTGAGTTGATGTTTGTGGCTAATGAGATACGTAATATCAAAAAAAATAATTCCAATAAAGTTACTTGGCAAATCGATCGTAATTTAAATACAACCAATGTGTGTATTGCTAATTGCAAGTTTTGTAATTTTTATCGTATCCCAGGTCATGCCGAAGCTTATATTACAGATATAGAAACTTATAAAAAGAAAATTGAGGAAACAATTAAATATGGTGGAGATCAATTATTACTGCAAGGAGGTCATCATCCAGATTTAGGGTTGAGTTTTTATGTAAACTTATTTAAAGAACTTAAATCTTTGTATCCTTCAATTAAATTACACTCTCTAGGGCCACCAGAAATTGCACATATTACTAAGTTAGAAAAATCAACTCATACAGAAGTTTTAAAAGCCTTAGTAGAAGCTGGTTTAGATAGTTTACCGGGAGCTGGTGCCGAAATTTTAAATGACCGTGTACGTCGTTTAATTTCTAAAGGAAAATGTACAGGTCGTGAATGGTTAGATGTGATGCGCGCTTGTCATCAATTAAATATTACTACTTCTGCAACGATGATGTTTGGTCATGTTGAAACTATTTATGAACGTTTTGAACATTTAGTTTGGATTAGAGAAGTACAATCTGAAAAACCTGCTCACGCCAAAGGATTCTTAGCGTTTATTGCATGGCCGTTTCAGGATGATGGTACTTTATTGAGAAGAGTAAAAGGAATTACAAATAATGTGAGCGCCGATGAATACATTAGAATGGTAGCTTTAAGTAGAATTATGTTACCAAACATCGAAAATATTCAGGCGTCATGGTTAACAGTAGGCAAACAAACGGCACAAATATGTTTGCATGGTGGCGCTAATGATTTTGGTAGTATTATGATTGAGGAAAATGTGGTAAGTGCTGCAGGAGCTCCTCATCGCTTTACTTATAAAACAATTCAAGATGCTATTAAGGAAGCTGGGTTTGAACCGCAATTGAGAAATCAACAATATGGTGAAAGAGAATTGCCAGCTAACATTCAAGAACAAATCGTTAATTATTAGAATATACAATGAATATAATAGTTACAGGAGCAAGCAGAGGAATTGGTTTTGAATTAGTAAAACATTTTTTAAGTGATGGGCATAAAGTGTGTTGTTTGACAAGGAATTTAGATTCTTTGAAAAAATTATCTCATCCAGGTTTAATATATTATGCTACTGATTTAAGTTCTCAAAAAAGTATTGATGAAGCTGTTGTTTTTATAAATCAACATTTTACGCATGTTGATTGTATTATTAATAATGCTGGTTTATTAGTAAATAAATCTTATGAATTAATTTCATACACGGAGTTGCAAAATGTATATCAAGTGAATGTATTTGCTCCTTATTATTTAACCCAACAATTATTACCTTTATTAGGTAAGCAATCCAAAACACATGTCGTAAATATTAGTAGCATGGGTGGTTTTCAAGGTAGCGCTAAGTTCGCAGGATTATCAGCTTACAGTTCTTCTAAAGCAGCCATTGCCGGATTAACAGAATGTTTAGCAGAGGAATTAAAAGAAAAAAATATTTCTGTTAATTGTTTAGCTATTGGTGCAGTACAAACCGAAATGTTGGCAGAAGCTTTCCCTGGATATCAAGCTCCTTTATCTCCTAAACAAATGGCGGAGTATATTTTTGATTTTACTTTAAAAGGTCATCAATATTATAATGGAAAAATACTACCAGTTTCATCAAGTACTCCATAAACTATGAAATATTTTGTTTTAAGTATCATGTTGATTTTAAACCTTAATTCATTTTCACAAGCTAAAAAGGTGAGAATTAAAATGGTTCAGTATTTTCCTTATTGTGGTGGTGCCAAGCCAAGTAAGGACGTGAAAAATACACCCAATAAAGCAATGGCATATTCTAATAAAAAATTAATTGTTGTAAACGAAAAATTAGATGTTGATACTGTTGTAACCGATAAGTCGGGATACTTAAAAACAAAGTGGGATTACGGAACATATCTTTTATTTGAACCATGGAAGTACTACGAAAAAATGCCACCAGGGCAAGATTCTTCTAATATCAATAAAGAATGTTTAAAAGATGAATGGAAGAAAGAGGATTTAAAAATTGTGGTATCAAAAAAAACAACAACAGTTGCTAATAATATTACTTTACTTAAATGTCCTTATTTATTTCCGTGTTTAATTAAAAAACATTTACCTCAATAAAATGAAATATGTTTCTGTAATTATTTGCTTTTTGTTGTTTAAGTTTTCTTATTCACAAGAATTAACTCAAACTATAAGAGGAACTGTTATTGATAAGCAAACTCAGAGCCCTTTGCCAGGAGCAGTTATCAGTATTTTAAATACAGAACCAATTAAAGCAACTACTACAGATGAGAATGGGAAATTTCGTTTTGATAATGTTCCATTAGGAAGAAAACAATTAAAAATTTCATTAATTTCTTATAAAGAAAAATCTCAAACGGTTGTTTTAACAACAGGTAAGGAAACCGTTTTAAATATAGAACTTGAAGAAAGCGCCGTTCAAGGACAGGAAATAGTAATATCTGCTGAGATAGATAAAACTAAAAGTAATAATAAAATGGCTACTGTAAGTTCTAGGATATTTAGTACAGAAGAAGCAGGAAGATATGCAGGAAGTAGAGGAGATCCAGCGCGTATGGCGGCAAATTTTGCTGGTGTAAGCGGGGCAAATGATAGTAGAAATGATATTATAGTAAGAGGTAATTCACCTTTAGGGATCTTATGGCGTTTAAACGGTTTGGATATTCCTAATCCCAGTCATTTTGGGAGTATGGGCTCTTCTGGAGGGCCAATCAGTATTTTAAATAATAATACTTTAGATAATTCTGATTTTATGAGTGGTGCCTTTCCTGCTGATTATGGTAACGCAACAGCTGGTGTATTTGATTTAAAAATGCGTTCAGGAAATAATGAAAAGTATGAGTTTCTGGGAATGGTTGGGTTTAATGGCTTTGAACTAGGAGCAGAAGGACCATTTAACAAGAAGAAGAAAAATGCTTCTTTCATGATTAATTACCGTTATTCTACTTTATCCATTTTCAAAAAAATAGGATTAGATTTTGGTACTGGCAGTGCTGTACCTCAGTACCAAGATTTGACTTTTAAATTTGATTTGCCTACAAAGAAAATGGGTAAATTCTCTATTTGGGGAATTGGAGGTTTAAGCTATGCGGAATTATTACAGAGTCAACAATCAAAAGATAATAATCTGTATGGTTATAGTGGTAGAAACATGTTGTTTCGTTCAAATGTTGGAGCAGGAGGGATTTCACATACTTATTTAATCAATGGCAGTTCTTATTTAAAAACCAATTTAGGAATATCAGGACAATATAATTTGATTAAAGCAGATAGAGTTGATACAAGTCACCATCCTGCAATTTTGAGACCTGAATACAGAAACGTGTCCTATACAACTAGATATTCATTTAATACAACATATAATAAAAAATTTAATTCTAGAAATTTTTTAAACACTGGGGTTTATGCAGATATTTACAATACAACGTTTGTTGATAGTATAGATAGCTACGGAACAGGCTTCGTAACGTTAAGAAATTATAAAGGTCAAAC
>JBBIUW010000086.1:0-8633 GCA_037440045.1 Sphingobacteriaceae bacterium | reverse complement strand
TGCTCTTCCGATCTCAATTATTTGACACTTCAGATGATATATCAGGAGGAACTAATCAATCTTGGGGACCTGATGCTTCGGCTGCAGGTGTTAAAACATACGATAATTACAAATCATTTTTCAAAACAGGTATTACTTATAATAACAATTTGGCAATTGATGGTGGTAATGAAAATACGATGTATCGTTTTTCATACTCCAATTATAAAAATGATGGAATTATTCCTAATACATGGATGAAACGCAACACCGTTCGTTTAAATGCAGAACATAAATTAAATGATCGTGTTAAAGTTGGAACAAATATTAGTTATGCAAATACTCAAACACAAAAACCTCAAAATGGCAGCAACTTAGCAGGTGTGATGTTGGGCTTGTTACGTATGCCTATTAGTTATGATATTAACGATTATCAATATGACGCAACTGGAAATGTTAAAACCTATTATGGGGTTTATGATAATCCTTTGTATTCAGTAAAGAAAAATACCTACGATGAAAATGTGAATCGTGTATTTGGTAATACTTATTTAAATATCAAAGCAACAAATTGGTTAGATATAAGCTACAAATTAGGACTTGATCAATATTCTCAAAGAGCTCGTCAGGTTTATGCTATTTCTTCTATTGGTGATGACAATGGTTTACGTTATGGTCAAATGAATATAGATAACCAAACTTATATGCAAATTTATTCTGACTTACTATTGACAGCTAAAAAAACATTTAAAGAAAAATGGAATACCAGTTTAACATTAGGAAATAACATTTGGCATAATAAAACGACTGATGATTTCAGTAGAGGAAGAAACATGGCTGTTCCAGGAGTTTATAACTTAAATAATACTGCAGAAAGATATGCAAGCAATTCTAATTATTCAGCAAGAACTTATGCTTTTTTCTTTGATGGAAGTATTGATTATAAAAGTGCTATATTCTTAGGGTTCACTGGAAGAAATGAATCATCATCCGCTTATGATAAAGGAAATAGAAGTTTCTTCTATCCTTCTGCAAACACATCTATCGTGATTAGTGAATTAGTGAAAATGCCGAAATGGTTTAGTTTTGCCAAAGTAAGAGCTTCTTATGCGAATGTAGGTTTGGCACCAACTTCTTATCAAAATAGAACTTACTATGTTCAAAATCCATTAACAGATGGCTATACAAATGGTAATACCTTCCCTTATATGAATACAGTTGGATATGGTTTAAATAACTCTTTAGGTAGCGCTAATTTAAAACCCGAAAAACAAAGAGGTTTTGAGTATGGGGCAGATATCAGATTCTTTGAAGGAAGATTAACTTTGGATGTAACGTATTATGATCAAAAATCATCAGATGTTTTATTGTATAGACCTGTAGCCCCTTCATCTGGTGCTAATCAAATTTATACTAACTCAGCACAAATCTCAAATAAAGGATGGGAAGTAGCTTTAGGCGCAACTCCAATTGACAAGAAAAATTTTAAATGGGATGTAAATATTACATGGTATAAAAACAACTCAAAGGTTTTAAAACTTGCTGATGGTGTAGACGAATTAAATATTGAGGATGGATTTGACGGTATTAGTGCTTACGCAATTGTTGGACAACCCTTTGGAGCTTTCTATGGAACAACTTGGCAAAAAACATCTGATGGTAAGTTAATCATTGACCCGTCTACTGGAAGACCAATTCAAGATCCTAAAAATCAAAATTTAGGTAATGCGCAACCTGATTGGTTATCTGGTATACGCAATACATTTACTTACAAAAATCTATCCTTCACATTCTTATGGGATGTAAGAAAAGGCGGAAAAATCTGGAATGGAACAAGAGCTAGATTGAATTCGTTAGGTATGTCTAAAGAATCTGAGGATCGTGATCATGCATACACAATTGACGGTGTTTATGCTACTAGTATTGGTGCAGATGGTTATGCTGTAGCAGGAACTGCTGCTAATACAACAACTATTTCAGCAAAAGATTACTATCGTAATTACCAAGGAGATTTTGGTGGTGTAACATCTACGG
The DNA here is from genome assembly GCA_037440045.1 of Sphingobacteriaceae bacterium. GTDB lineage: Bacteria > Bacteroidota > Bacteroidia > B-17B0 > Aurantibacillaceae > UBA4416. Next base: position 6,620 of record JBBIUW010000086.1, on the reverse strand, counting down.
TTATTGAAGATGGAAGTTGGATTAGATTACGTGAGGTTGCATTATCTTACCGTTTTAAGTTTAAAGAAAAAAAATTCATTCAATATGTTGATTTATCTTTATCAGGAAGAAATGTTTTATTATTCACTAAGTACAGTGGTGTTGATCCTGAAACAAGTTTAACTGGTGCTGGTTCAAACATTCAAGGGTATGATTATTTTAATAACCCTGGTACAAAATCAATCTTCTTTGGATTAAAAGCTGGATTCTAGTAACATAAATTAAAAAAATGAAAATGAAAAATATTATAAAATACGTATTAGTTGCAGCAGTGGCAACCATGGGATTTACCTCATGTAAAAAATATTTGGATGATGTAGCAATAAATCCCAATGATCCATTGAAAGTATCTCCAAATGCATTATTAGCAAATATCGAATTAGCTACTTTTTCAAATTACAATGGTAATTTAAATCGTCGCTCTTCTGTATTTACACAACACATTGCGGGAATAGACGGTCAGTATGTTGGTGTTGCTAACTATAAAATAAATGAAGGAGATGTTACCAATGAATGGAAAACATTATACTCAGGTGCTTTAGTAAACTGTAAAATACTTATTGATACTTTAGGTTCACAAAGTCCTGGATTTAGTGGTATTGCTAAAGTGCTTTATGTTATGAATTTGGGATTAGCTACTGATATGTGGGGCGATGTGCCAAATAGTGATGCATTAAATGGGTTAACCCAAAATTTCACACCTCATTATGACAGTCAACAATCAATTTATGCAAGTATGCAGAGTATGCTATCTAGCGCTGTAACGGATTTGAAAAATTCTAATAGTGGAAATTTGTTTTCACCTGGCAACTATGATTATATTTTTGGAGGTGATGCAGAAAGATGGTTAGGAGTAGCATATGTCTTAAAAGCTCGTTACGCTAATCATTTGAGTAAAATTAATCCTTCTCAATCTGCAACTGATGCTCTTACATATTTAGATTCCGCTTATGCACATGGTTTTTCTTCGTCTGCATCTGATGCTAATGCAATTTTTGGATCAGTAGGTAATGAAAATAATCAGTGGTATACTTTTGAAAATCAAAGAGGTTATGTTAAGATGGGTGCATTTTTCATTAACTTAATGAATACTAATAATGATCCTCGTTTATCATATTATGCCACTACAGATTCGAGTAACGTAATTTATACTGGTGCTGATGTTGATCCAAATAACACTACGGGGTTCGAATCTAGTTTAGGATCTTTTTATGGAAGCCCTAATTCTAAAGCTCCAATTGTGACTTATGTTGAAGCTAAATTTATTGAAGCAGAATGTAAATTGAGATTAGGTGATGCTGCTGGCGCAGCCTTAGCTCACAACGCTGCCGTTAAAGAATCTATCGCTTATATTACTGGTGGACCTAATACTACATATGAAGCTGCTCACGCATCTGAGTCATCATCAACAATAGACTTAACAAAGATCATGACAGAAAAATACGTTGCTTTATTTACTCAAGCTGAAACTTGGACAGATTGGAGAAGAACAGGCTTACCTGTGTTAACTCCAAATCCTAGTGGTGTGGTAAATGGTATTCCGCGTATTTTACCAACTTCTCAGGATGAACGAAACTATAATTCTAATGCAATTATTGTTTCCAATGTTTTACAAAAAGTTTGGTGGGATCAATAATTTTAAGTTCACTCCAATAAAAAAGCCTCACAGTTGTGGGGCTTTTTTATTTATTTTCTTTCGAAATTTTTCACAGATTCAACCCACTCTTTGGGTACCTCAATTGTTTCTTTGGAATCGTAGTTGATACACACCAGAGTACTTTTGCCATAAGCGCAGAGGTATTTGTTATGTGCATCTTCTGTAGTTAAAATGTTCTCTATTTCAAAGCTTTTTGTGCCAAACCTAGTGATTTTAGTATAACAGTAAACTTCATCTTCTAATAAAATAGGTCGTTTATAAGTTATTTCTGTATTGGCTAAAATCATTCCTGTCTTAATCCAATCTATTTTATTTCTAAAAACATCTTTAAAATACTCTACGCGTGCTGTTTCAAAGTAGGTGATGTGATTTGCATTATTAACATGTCCTTGCTTGTCAATGTCTTTAAAGCGAACCTGTATTTTAAGTTTATGAACGTAAGTTGATAATAATTCGTGAAGTTCCATAGTTTATACTTCGCGGTTTAGTAAATGAAGTGCAAATTCTTTTAAATCTTTTTTCTTAGATTCATTTGCTTGTAATTCTTCCAAGTGTTTTAGAGCTATATCAGTATGTTTATTAGCTTCTTTAATTGCTAATTCTTTTACGCCTAAAGTATTGTAAAGATTGGTAACTTGTTTTACCTTTTCCGAATTTGAAATATCTTTTGAGGTTAATAGATGATTTAATTCTTTTGTCTGTTCTTCATTAGCTAATTCAAAAGCATCTAATAGCATAAATGTTTTTTTATTAGAAATGATATCACCACCTACTTGCTTTCCAAATTTTTCATCATCGGCATATACGTCTAATACATCGTCTAAAATTTGAAATGCAATACCAACATGTTTCCCAAATTCATATAAATGTTTTTGATTCTCTTCGCTAACATCAGCGCAAATGGCTCCCATTTGCAAGCTACATCCAAGTAATACAGCTGTTTTATAAGTGATCATGTGGATGTAATTGTCGACACTAACTTGATCTTGTGTTTCAAAATTCATATCGTATTGCTGACCTTCGCAAACTTCTAAACCAGTTTTTGAAAATAAATTCAGCAATTTTTGCACATGATTAGGATTTGATTTTGCTAAAACATCAAAAGCCTTTACCATCATTCCATCGCCACTTAACAATGCAATGTTATGATTCCATTTTTCGTGTACGGTTGTATTTCCTCGTCTTAAAGGAGCATTGTCTAAAATATCATCATGTATTAGAGAAAAATTATGGAATAACTCTACCGCTAATGCTGCGTGAATAGCATGATTAGGATTTGCATCAAAAATATCACAGCCAACTAATGTAAGTAACGGACGAACTCGTTTTCCTCCCAAACCAATAATGTAACTCATGGGTTCATACATCTCTTTAGGAGATGAATTGTCTAATAAGCTTTGTTGTTCGGAAATAGCTTTATTTAAAATTTGAAAAAGAGATGTATATGCTTGCACAGATATAATTTATTTAGACTCAGCCATTTTTAGTAAATAGGTTCCGTATCCACTTTTTGTTAATGGAGTTGCAATTTTAATTAATTGCTCTTTAGTTATAAAGCCCATTTTAAAAGCTACTTCTTCTATACATCCAATTTTTAATCCTTGACGTTCTTCAATTACCTGAACAAATTGCCCAGCTTGCATTAATGATGCGAAAGTCCCTGTATCTAACCAAGCAGTACCTCTGTCTAAAATTGATACTTTTAATTTTTTACGATTTAAATACTCTTTATTTACATCGGTAATTTCATATTCGCCACGTGGAGAAGGTTTTAAATTTTTTGCAATCTCAACGACGCTATTATCGTAAAAATATAAACCAGGCACAGCATAATTTGATTTTGGATGTGTTGGCTTTTCTTCAATAGATAACACATTGTGATTGTCGTCAAAATCAACTACACCGTATCTTTCAGGGTCGCTCACGTGATAAGCAAATACAACACCACCTTCGGGATTATTAATTTTTTGAAGCATTCTGCCTAATCCAACACCATAAAAAATATTATCACCTAAAACTAATGCTACTTTATCATTACCAATAAATTTTTCGCCAATAACAAATGCTTGTGCTAAACCATTTGGTACTTCTTGAACCGCATAAGTGAATTTGCAGCCCAATTGTTCTCCGCTGCCTAATAGGCGCTCAAAATTTGGTAAATCCTGTGGTGTAGAAATAATTAAAATTTCATTTATACCTGCCATCATCAAAACAGATAGCGGGTAATAAATCATTGGTTTATCGTAAATAGGCATCATTTGTTTACTCATTGCTAATGTTAATGGATGTAAACGCGTTCCAGAGCCTCCGGCTAGTATAATTCCCTTCATTTGTGTAATAATTGTGAGCTTTAAAAATAGGGTTTTTATTTGAAAATAGTTTCTTTTTTAAACTGTTTTTTATTTAAATATTAGCCAAATGCTTAGTAAGTTTGTAATCAAATTCTATTCTCCATGATTTCTCAAAATTCAAATAAAGCAGTTATTTATTGGTTACTTACAGGTTGCTTTTTAGTATATATAATGGTTGTTGTTGGTTGTATTACTCGATTAACACACTCGGGCTTATCTATTACAGATTGGAGCTTTATGGGTTCAATGCCACCTTTATCAGAAGCTGATTGGGTTGAGCGTTTCGCTAAATATCAGCAAAGTCCTGAATTTCAGAAGGTGAATTTTTCGATGCAATTAGCAGAATTTAAACATATCTTTTTTTGGGAATATATTCACCGTATGATTGGACGTACGATGATGTATGTATTTTCTATAGGTTTAATAGTGTTGATTATTAGAAAAAAAATCAATAAAAAAATGTTGCCGTCTTTAATTTTATTGTTTTTTATGGGAGCAATGCAGGCCGTTATCGGCTGGTGGATGGTTTATAGCGGTTTACAACAAAAACCAGCAGTGAGTCATTATCGTTTGGCCATTCATTTAATGAGTGCATTTACCTTATTTGCATTTACATTCTGGTTTGCCTTACAATTATTAAATCCTAAAGAGGAAATTAAAGAAAATGAAGGTCATAAATTAAAGTGGTGGACTCTGTTATTTTTTGTTGTACTGATAAAACAAATTATTTATGGTGCATTTACTGCGGGATACGTGGAAGGAGATGCTGCTAAAATTCGCCCTGGACATATTTTTAATTCATGGCCAAAGATGGGAGACGAGTGGATGCCTGAACAAGTAACCATGAAAGGAAGTTTTTATTCTAACTTTTTTGAAAATGCCAGCGGTATTCAGTTCGTACATCGCACATTAGCAATTGTTGTAGTTATTATGCTATGTGTTATTTGGTATAAATCGGATAAATTAAAACTAACAGCATCGCAATACAGAGGTGTTACTTTTTTAATATATGGTGTGACTATGCAATTTATTTTAGGAGTTTTAACCTTGTTATATCAAGTGCCTGTGATTTTAGGCGTTCTTCATCAAACAGGCGCCTTCTTTTTATTTGCTACATCTATTTATCTAATGTTTCATCTATTTAGACGAAATTCATTTATTGTTTAAATAATTGTTTTTTTAACTTTTTGTATTGTGCTTTATAAACTTTAGATTCATAATATCGATCCAACTTGAAAATCTCATATACTAATGGGTAATTAGTTTCGTAGTAGTTTAGTAATAAATTATTTTCATCTCCAAAAATTCCTGAAACTATTGCATACCCCTGAATTAAATTAGTTGCATAGTATGTTCGGTTTGGGTCAAGATGATTAAATAAAAATGTGGCCAATTCTTTGTCAGTGTAATTGTTTATTATTTTCCAATTATTAACTGACCATTGTCCTTGTCCATCGCAATCTAGATTGTTAAAAGTTAGTAGTTTAAAAAGTGTTACTGTGTCTTTGTTGTACGCTTTGAATGTCAATCCTATAAAGTCAGTAGAGTCATGAAAATATTTCTGCCAGTAACTAATTGATCTATATGTACAATTTGAGTATTTGGAGGTAGCATAAATATTTGGGATTTTCGCAAAAGGATAATAATCAATATTATATGTTATTTTGAAAAAAGTTTGATTGTCAGATTTGTGAATATTTTTAGTGTTTAACGTGCCATTACTCCCATCCTTTCTAGTAATATGTGCTATTATATTTCCGTCTGAATGCCATTCACATCTAGTGTAGAAACGTTCACCTTGATTAAGATAAAAAACAACGCTATCCCCTAGATAAACCGGTTCGCTTTTTATAGTACTAATAACTTCTCCGATAAAAATCTCTCCATTAAAAAAAGGTTGTGATTTAAAGTAAAAAGGGATAAGGATTAATATTTTTATTAATATTTTCATGTCACCTCACACCAATAATCGTATTTTTTCTTCTTGGTCTAAATAAAGCATTGAATTTATATTCTATGCCCTCGCTTGGCATTAATGCTGGTGATTGTGCCAATTGCATTTGAGGATTGATAAAGAAAAACCCAGAAAGTGTTTTTATGTTATATGCTTGTTTAGCCGTGCTATTTTTGCTTTGATGTAAAATAATCCAATCTTGTTTGGGATTTGCTTTTAAATACGCTTTAAATGATTTTACACTATCATCTAAGCATACACTGATAAAAGTAACTTTATCATTAAACTTCTTTTTTAAATCAATGATTTTTTGCATTTCTTTTTGACTAACCTCGCTTTCACTCGAAAAGAAATTGAGATAAATATATTTCCCTTTAAAACTATGTAAATCTACTATAGCACCAGTTTTATCAGTAGCGTTAAAATTTGGAGCTGGTGCTCCGGGTTGCAATTGATTAATAGTTTGTAGCATGTTAAAGGCAATTTCTTTATTTTCCTTAAAACGACTTTCTCTATAAAGTTGCTCAATAACACTGTGCACTTGTTTTTTGTCAAAATCAGGGCTGTAGTAAAAATCAATCAAGCCTTTTAAAATTAATAGTTCACGAAGGGAGTCATT
>JBBIUW010000085.1:0-8700 GCA_037440045.1 Sphingobacteriaceae bacterium | reverse complement strand
GATATAAAACGTTAGCACAAATAGCTTCACTTGTACCAGCATAACCTGGGTTATAAATCAATTTATTGTTCATAAACTGAGTGAATTGAGGGTCTTGCTGAGCGAATGAAACGCTTGTAATTGCTGCCAAAGCAACAGTTAGTGTGGTAAAAATTTTCTTCATGTTATACCAATTAATTTTAGTTTTTGTTAAGTATCGTTAAAATACTTAGGGTACTAAATTAGGTTTTATTTATTAAAAATCAAAGTTTTTGAACTTTTTTTTGTTAAAAATAATTTTTCTACAAAAATTCTACAGAATATTAATTGGCTAAAAAAAGCAAAAAACCGATTTTGTTTTTTGAAATTGAAAAAACTTCCAAAAATTAAGAAACCAAACTATTTTAAAAACTTACCAAACAAAAATCGAAACTGTTTGTACATTTATCGAGTTCATAAAACACAAAAAATGATAGCTTCTATTTTTCATAAAGGAAAAGATTATAAAGTTGATTTGTATCAACCCATTGATATTTCAATTCCACTGAGTTCTGATAAAAACTGTACCAGTGCATGGTATGTGGAATCGATGAAAATTGAGGCAGTTACAAACGGTAATTGGATTGGAGATGTTAACAAGGGTGGTTCTGTTAATTTTAGAAATATAACATTTAACCCCCATGGTAATGGTACTCATACAGAGTGTGTAGGTCACATCAGTAAAGAGTTTGTAACTATTAATCAATGTTTAAAACAGTTTATGTTTTTATCAGAGGTAGTTACTATTTTACCAACTCAGCTCGACAATGGGGACTATGTGATTACAAAAAAACAATTAGAAATTGTTTTAGAAAATACAAAACCAGAAGCAGTTATCATCAGAACTTTATCTAATGGATTAAATAAATTAACCATGCAGTATTCTAATACAAATCCTCCGTATATTTTAGAAGAAGGCATTCATTTTTTAAACGAAATAGGAGTTCAACATTTATTAATTGATATGCCATCTATTGATAGAGAAAATGATGAAGGGAAATTATTAGCTCACCATGCTTTTTGGCAGTATCCAAACAATACACAATTTCACAAAACAATTACCGAATTTATTTATGTTCCGAATGAAATAGATGATGGGACTTACATCTTAAATTTACAAATAGCAAGTTTTGAAAATGATGCTAGCCCTAGCAAACCAATATTGTACAAAATATTTTAAATTTCAAAAACTAAAAAATCACAACACTTTAATTCCTTTAAAAAAGGAAAATTAGAACAAAAAAACATGAAATTATATTTACCATACAGTAATAGTTTAACAGAATATAAACGTTTTTTAACCCGCGAAGTAAAATGTGGTGATGTTGGAATTGGAGGTAATAATCCAATACGTTTACAAAGCATGACCACAACCGATACCATGGATACTAAAGCTACTGTAGCACAAAGTATCAGAATGATTGAGGCTGGTTGTGAATTAGTAAGAATTACAGCGCCAAGTTTAAACGAAGCCAAAAACCTTGAAGTTATAAAGAAAGAGTTAGTTGCAGCTGGGTATCACACTCCACTAGTAGCTGACATCCATTTTACACCTAACGCTGCGGAACATGCTGCTCGTGTTATTGAAAAGGTAAGAGTAAACCCGGGTAATTATGCAGATAAGAAAAAATTTGAAGAAATTGAATATACTGACTCTGCTTACGAACAAGAATTAGAAAGAATTAGACAACGATTTACGCCATTAGTAAACATTTGTAAAGAGTACGGAACTGCCATGAGAATAGGTACTAATCACGGCTCATTAAGCGATCGTATTTTAAGCAGATATGGAGATACCCCATTAGGAATGGTTGAATCGGCATTTGAATTTTTACGTATTTGTGAAGACTTAAATTATCACAATATTGTGATTTCTATGAAGGCTAGTAACACTCAAGTGATGGTTCAAGCATACAGACTCTTAGTGCAAAAAATGATGGAGACGAACAGAAACTATCCATTACACTTAGGTGTAACAGAAGCTGGTGATGGAGAAGATGGGCGAATCAAATCAGCAGTAGGAATTGGAACGTTATTAGAAGATGGATTGGGCGATACTGTTCGAGTATCATTAACAGAAGACCCGGAATTTGAAATACCTGTAGCTAAAGCCCTTGTTGATAGATATAGATTCGACAAGCTCAGCCACCATAAGACAATAGAATCTCTTCGATCAGAAAATGGGAAAATTAATTTATCATACAATCCATATGACTATCAAAAGAGAGAGTCAAACACTGTATTAAACATTGGCGGGCATAACGTTCCGCGAATTATAGCTGATTTTAGTGAAAGAGAAAACATCAGTCATGCTTCTCTTTTTTCTGTTGGATATAATTATTCTGTGCCTATGGATAAGTGGAATATCAGCGATTTAGCATGCGATTATATTTATGCAGGAAATAATATTGTGGATTTTGAAATACCAGCAACTTTAGGTATTATCTATAATTCTGAAATATGGAAAGACTTAAAAACCACTGTTAGACAATACCCTTTATTTTTCGGCGAAGAGTTTTTTAAAAGTGAAAAAACTCACTCTGAATTAAATTTTATTGCGGTTACTAAAGAGGTTTTAACTTCAGATTTTATATCAAAAATAAAACATCTAACAAATATTGTTTTAATTGCGGATAGTTTTAATCCGCATGCTATGCCAGAATTAAGACGTTTATTTATTTCTCTTTCAGAACAGGGCATTTCCTTGCCAATAATTATCAAACGAAATTATAAAGATATTTCAGAGCAAGATTTTCAATTAGGTGCATCTGCAGAAATTGGTGCATTATTCTTAGATGGTTTAGGTGATGGAATTTGGATTAAACAACAAAACTGTTGTTCTCCTCAAGTAGCTAATTCAACTGCATTTGGGATACTGCAAGCTACCAGAACCAGAATTAGTAAAACAGAATATATTTCTTGTCCAAGTTGTGGCAGAACATTATTTGATTTACAAGAAACAACACAAAAAATACGAGAACGAACAGATCACTTAAAGGGAATAAAAATTGGCATTATGGGTTGTATTGTAAATGGCCCTGGAGAAATGGCTGATGCTGATTACGGCTACGTAGGAGTTGGAGTTGGAAAAATTTCTTTATACAAAGGAAAAGAAGTGGTGAAAAAAAATGTGCCAAGTGAAAATGCCGTAAACGAATTAATTGATTTAATTAGAGAAAATGGCGACTGGGTTGAAAAAAATTAAAATTAAATTATAAGTTGAAATTAGTTTTTAAATATTTATCTATAATATTTGTTTTAACAAGTGTTTATGGTACTTGCCAAACACGTACTCAAAAGGTTAGAGAAGTTTTTGATACTAAAAACTATCAACTAACTATTGATGAAATTAATTCTATACAAAATTCAGAAATAAATTTTGACAGCATTTTGTACTTAAAAGCTTATTCGCAAATAAAATTAAATCAATTAAAAGAAGCTCAAATCACTATATCACAAATTCAACAAATTAATCCAAACTACTACGAAATTCATTTTTTAAAAGGACTTATCTTTGCTAAAAAAGAAAAATATCCTGATGCTATAGCTAGTTTTAACAAAGTACTTTCAGTAAATCCAAATCACGATAAAGCCCTATATAATATGGCTATTGCAAAAGGTTTATTAGAAGATTATGTTAATGCCATAAAAGATTTAGATAAATGCATTACTATAAATCCCAATTATGTATTAGCATTTTACAATAGAGGTTATTGGTATGAGTTATCAGAAAACTATACTGCTGCAATATCAGATTACAAAAAAGCGATTGAACTTGACCATCATTATACCGAAGCATACATTGCTCTTGCATACGTATACTCTCAAAACAATGATAAAACAAATGCTTGCGAAACACTGCAAGCTGCTAAAACTGAAGGAATAGAAGCTGCTACTGATTTAATTCAAACTTTTTGCAAATGAAAAAATACGTAAGCATACTATTATTATTCATGTCATGTTTCAATATCTTGAAATCGCAAGATCTTACTTTTAATTTTACAAAAAAAGAAACTCCTTGTGAATTGGGAACTGCTTCCATATCAATACTTACAGGTTCTCAACCAATTACTTTTTTATGGAGCAATGGTGCTATTAGCAATACAACATCAGAATTAGCAGCTGGAGACTACAATGTAAAAATCACAGATAGTTTAGGAAAAGACACAATAATTTATTTTACTATTGAAGACATAATCTGTGAACCCATTCCCGAAAATCATTTTACACCAAACGGAGATGAGTATAACGACACCTGGAACATAAGCAGAATTGAATATTTTCCAAACTTTGAATTATTTGTTTATAATCGTTGGGGGCAATTAATTCATAGCCAGTCAAATATTTTTGTTCCGTGGGATGGAAGAAGTTTAACACTTCCACTTCCTGATGCAACCTATTATTACGTTTTGTATTTAGATAAATCGAATAAAAAAAATATCATTAAAGGAGATGTTAGTATTGTAAGATGATTAAAAACATATTGTACATATTTATTCTTACAAGCTTAAATGTTTTAAGTCAACAAACTGCACAGTTTACGCAATTTACATTTAACAAATATGGTTATAACCCTGCGGCAGCGGGCACAAATATTAATGCCGGATTAGAAGTTATTGTTGGAATAAGAAAACAATGGATTGGATTTAAAAATGCACCTACAACTAATTTTTTAAGTGCAAACTATACCATAAAACCACAAAGAAGCTATAAACGATGGCACAATGTAGGGTTGTATATGGGCAGAGAAAAAGTAGGAATTTATAGGACTGAAAGTTATTATCTTTCATACACACTTCACTTACCTTTAACAAAACGAATAAATATGTCGTTTGGAGTTTTTGCTGGAGTAAAAAATATCGCTTTAGATAGGCGTTTTGTATCTACTGATGATCCAGTATATGGGGCAACATATCCATACTACTTTGTAATTTATCCAGATTTTATTCCAGGCATAAGAGTATACACTAAAAAAACATTTTTAGATGTTTCTATTCAGCAGATATACAAAAATAAAATGGCTCAGGGCAATAAACAAATTGGCAATAAATCAACTTTAGTGCAACAATTATATATTTCTTTTGGAAGAAAAATTGCTTTAGATAATGATTTAGTTATTGTACCTGCCATTAATATTCATGGTTCATTTATAAACATTCCAAGTATTGAAGGAAACTTGATGGCATATTATCATAAACGAATTGGTGTGGGCGTTACAATTCGAAATAAAGATTTTATTTCTGGAATTTTTCAAATTCGTTTTTTAAAAAATATGACTGCTGGCTTTGCTTATGATTACAGTATAAATAGATTAAATTCATCTACACCTCACACCATTGAAGTGATGTTAGGATTAACACCAATGATGACTTCAATGGGTGACGAAAAAGGGAAACATAACGTGGCTAAATGTCCGAATTTTGATTTTTAACTTTTAGCAATGCTTAATAATTCTCCTTTTGTTTCAACCTTTCTTAGCTATCTAAGTTTTATACCAACTACTGATCAAAGTTCTTTAATAAATTTATTAGCCGAGTTTATTACCAATCATCATGAAAGAGAAATAATGGTTATAAAAGGATATGCAGGAACAGGTAAAACTAATATGGTTGCGGCATTATCTAAAACACTACCTAATTTTAAATGGAAAAGCGTTTTATTAGCGCCAACAGGCCGTGCAGCTAAAGTTCTATCTAATTATTCGGAAAAACCTGCTCAAACTATTCATAAAAAAATATTTCGCAAAATACCTACACACGACGGAGGAGTACAATTTACATTAGCTGAAAATTTACATAAAAACACTATTTTTATTGTAGATGAAGCATCTATGATTGGATTGGATAATCCTAATTCAGATTCAGTATATGCAAGTTTATTAGAAAGTTTATTTGAATACGTTTACTCTGGAGATAACTGTAAATTAATTTTGGTTGGTGATACAGCACAATTACCTCCTGTTGGAAGCAATGATAGCCCCGCATTAAATATTGATTTTTTAAAGGCATCGTACCATTTAAATATCAACCATATTGAATTAAAGCAAGTTGCTCGACAGCAAAACGCCAGTGGAATTTTGCAAAACGCCACCCATTTAAGAGAATGTATAGCAAATGAAAGCGTTGATTTTCCTAAGCTACAAACATTTAAGGATGTTGTAAGATTAAGTGGTGACGAGCTGGAAGATGCATTGAATAGCGCGTATAGCAAATATGGATTTAACGACGTACTAATAGTAACCAGAAGTAATAAACGAGCAAATTTATTTAATCAAGCAGTTAGAAATCGAATTAGATATATGGATGATGATTTGTGCGGCGGCGATTTAATGATGGTTGTAAAAAACAATTATTTTTGGTTAGATGAGAAGTCGGACGCTGGGTTTATTGCAAATGGCGACAGTTTACAAATTAAAAAAATTACTGCCAGACGAGAACTTTATGGCTTCAACTTTGCCGAATGTATTGTGGAACTATGTGATTATCCTAATGCTCCAGAAATAACATTAAATTTATTGTTAGATTCTGTTAATACAGAAGCTCCTGCATTAACCAAAGAGCAACAACAATATTTATTTGAGTCGGTTATGGAGGACGTTGCAGACCAGCCAATAAAGGGATTAAGAATGGCATACCTTAAAAAAAGTCCTTATTACAATGCTTTGCAAGTAAAATTTAACTATGCTGTTACTTGCCATAAAGCTCAGGGTGGACAATGGCCATGTGTATTTATTGACCAAGGTTATTTAACAAAGGAGATGCTTAATGTTGAATATATTAGATGGCTTTATACAGCTTTTACAAGAGCCAGTGAAAAAGTATATCTGATGAATTTCTCTGATGATTTTTTTGAATAAATCTTACATCGGGGAACAAATAAAGCCTAATAAATCACATTCTTCAGTCTAAATATTTTTTATTAAGCTCATTTAGATAGAGCAAAATCGTTATATTCGCATGATACAAATTGCAGCAAGAATGGCGACTTTAACAAAAAAAATTCAAATGGTTGACCTAAAAGGTCAGTACGAAAAAATTAAAACAGAAGTTGATGCAGGGATTCAAGAAGTAATTAATACAACTGCATTTATTAACGGTCCTGCTGTAAAAGAATTCCAATCTGATTTAGAAAAATATTTACATGTAAAGCATGTAATTCCATGCGCTAATGGAACTGATGCTTTACAAATTGCCATGATGGCTTTAGGTTTAAAACCAGGTGATGAAGTTATTACCGCAAGCTTTACCTATGTTGCCACTGCCGAAGTTATTGGATTATTAGGTTTAACACCTGTATTAGTTGATGTGTATCCAAACACTTTTGACATTGACGTTGAAGCTATAGAAAAAGCCATCACTCCAAAAACAAAAGCAATTGTTCCTGTTCACTTATTTGGACAATGTGCCGACATGGAGCGCATTATGGCTTTAGCAAAAAAACATAATCTATTCGTTATTGAAGACGTAGCTCAAGCAATTGGAGCTGATTACACATTTAGTGATGGATCAAAAGCAAAAGCTGGAACAATTGGTACTGTTGGTTGTACATCTTTTTTTCCTAGTAAAAACTTAGGATGTTATGGCGATGGTGGAGCTATGTATACTAACGATGATGAATTAGCAAAAAAATTACGTATGGTAGCTCATCATGGGCAAAGTGTACAATACGTTCACGATGTATTGGGTTGCAATTCACGTTTAGATACCATACAAGCGGTAGTATTAAAGGCAAAACTAAAACACTTAGATGAATATGCTGCTGCAAGAAATAAGGCTGCAACATATTATGATAATGCATTAGCAAATCATCCAAAAATAAAAACACCTGTAAGAGTAAAAAATTCAACTCATGTTTTCCATCAATATACTTTACAATTAAATGGTGTTGATAGAGCAAGCCTAAGAGAGCAGTTAGCAGAACGTGGTATACCTGCCATGATATACTACCCTATTCCATTACACGAACAAAATGCATTTAAAAGCGAACGCTTTAAAAAAGGAGATTTTCCAGTAACAGAAAAATTATGTGCAACAGTTTTATCGTTGCCTATGCATACAGAAATGGATGAAGAAACATTGAAATACATTTGTACTAACTTGCTAGAATTAGTTAATTAGTCAATGTGACTATTAGACAATGGAACAAAAAGATAATCAAATATTAAATCTAACGATAGAATTTTCTATTGAGGTGATTTCTTTTGTTGAAGAACTTGAAAGTAAAAGAAAATTTGTTATTGCAAATCAATTATTAAAATCAGGTACTTCCATTGGGGCTAATGTTCATGAGGCACAAAATGCAGAAAGTAAAATAGATTTTATTCATAAACTTAAAATAGCCCATAAAGAAGCTGATGAAACTATGTATTGGTTAACTATCTGCGAAAAGGCAGACTCTTACCCAACAAGTAATTTAAAAGAGAAACTACAAATCATTATAAAAATTTTATCAAAAATAATTGCATCAACAAAAAACAATTTAAAAAACAAAACAGCAATTTCGGTCTAGTGAGCATTGCCTCATAGACTAATTGTCAAATTAACTAATTAATAATATGAAAGTAGCAATAGTAGGAACAGGATATGTAGGTTTAGTAACAGGTACATGCTTTGCAGAGGTAGGTATGGACGTTACATGTATTGATATTGATCAAAAGAAAATTGAGAATTTACATAATGGTAT
>JBBIUW010000084.1:0-8742 GCA_037440045.1 Sphingobacteriaceae bacterium | reverse complement strand
CGCCCTGTTTCTAATTTACATTCAATTACGGTAACGTATCCAAAACGTTCTAGCACTTTGTAATGCGTTACTGCATGTTTTCCATGATCGCTGTCAGGAAAACAAGCCATTACTTTTCTGTTTTTTAAATCGCGAGCTACGTTACATGTAATTGTTCCAGAATCTTCTTTTACATCACCCCAAACAATAGCAACATATTTTCTATCTAAATTTCTGTCAAAAAAATCTTTAGCTAAACGGGTCATTGCTAATTCTGTTTTAGCAATAATGATAATACCAGATGTGTTTTTATCAATACGATGCACTAATCCAGGTCTATCAATTGTTAAGCCGTCTGCTAGTTTTTGTTTTGAAGATGGAAGATTTTTAAATCGGTAAGCTAAGGCATTAACTAATGTGCCTGTATAATGTCCATACGCAGGATGTACCACCATACCAGGTTCTTTATTCACAACGCATACATAATCATCTTCGTAAACTACATTGATAGGAATGTCTTCAGCAACCACTTCTACATCGCGCGGAGGTGTTGTCATTAAAATCGAAATCTCATCAAGTGGTTTGATTTTATAACTTGATTTCACTGGTTTGCCATTTACTAAAATACATTCTGCATCGCAGGCTTGTTGTAATTTAGTACGCGTAGCGTTTTGAACACGAATCATTAAAAATTTATCGATTCTCATCATCACTTGGCCTTTTTCAACCTTTATGTTGTGATGTTCGTAAAGTTCTTTCTCTTCTTCACCAGACTCAACTTCTTCAATATCTTCTGCCATGTTACCTTGAAATAATTAACTTTTTAGGACTAACGTTTAAGTTATTACCTTTTAGATGTATAAAATATAAGCCATTAGAAATATTACTAATATCTATTTGCTCGTTACTAATAATATTTGACGAATAAACAATTTGCCCTAATGATGAAACAATCTCAACAGTTGTGTTTTCTAGCTGATTTCCAGGGTAGCTGATTGTAATTTTATTTTGAGCCGGATTAGGATATATATTCATTATATCCTTTTTCACATTTTCTTTTATCCCCACAGGAGCAGGATAAGTACATCCCATAACAGGATTAATCATCAATGATCCAGGAATTCCAGATTGAACCCAACCGTTTCCAATATCATAATACAACGCATCTTTATGATCTGTATTTCGGTCAAATCCTATGTTTAATGCTTTGTTGGTTGTTTGCTGAATACCAATGTAATAAGTGCCAACACCAAGCGGTAAGCAGCTCGTTAAATTAAAGGTTGGCATTAAATTATATGAGCCAGACAAATACGTAGGATAAATTAAACTATCTTTTAGTATTATATTTCCAGGGCCGTTACTTCCTGCTGCCCACACCATTAACCTAAATGATGATTGTGCAATAGTGCCTTCATCTGCAATGGGATCAAAGAATATTCTAACAGATTTTAGTGTATCTAAAGCGTTTAAAGTAAATCGCATAGCAGTTTTGGCCCCATATGTATTAAGATAATAAGCTTGTTCTGCAGTTCCGTCGTCATACGCATAATAGGTGCCAAATTTTTGAACGTACTCTAAGGTGTCATTTTCTACTCTTGAATCAGCAGAAGTTTTGAGAATATGTTTAAATGTGAAAAAAGTAGAATCTGAAAAATTTGTAGGAAATGGTTGTATCGTAAATACAGGAGTTGCTGCACTGCTCAGATTAGGATTTGTGTAGTAGCCGTTAGTTGTATAGGGAGAGAATCCAGGATTACCAAATGTGCTGTAGGTATCTGTTGCAAGTGGGCTTCCAAACTTATCTTTTTCATAATATGCATAAGTGGCAAACTTATCTATATTAAAATTGTTTCTTAAATAATTTCTAAATCCAGTTCCCATTTCAACTGAACCATTATACTGACGGTATGGAATAACAGAATAGTTTTTAAGGAATGAAGTTGGCATATATGCAAACGAAGCATCGTTTAAAATAGAGTCAGCATAAAAATAATTATCTTTAATTTGAACATAGTCAACATGCCAATGATCAAGGCTACCACTGATGGTGGCATTATTTCTAAAACGAAACTTAAATAAACTGTCTAAATACGATGTATCAGCGATTGGAATTCGAACGCGATAAAAATTTGTATCTGTTGCGCTTGGGTTATAACCTTTTACTCCCCAAACTTTTTTCCATTTATGTTGGCGTGGTTTCCAAAAGTCAACAGACAGAGAATCGTTTGGTTCAGGATTATCACCTCTTCCTTCTGCTTGATAATAAAAGCTTAAATAAATACTATCCGTTGTAACATAAGTGTGCGTTGTAGTTGCTTCTAAGTTAATGTATCTTGAGGTTAGCGTATCTGCTAAACCAGAATAGCTAACAGGAGCACCAATGTTATAGGGAGCACCTTTTTTATTTAATCCATCAAAAGTTGCTACGCCTAAAGAGATAGGTGCTATTGGAAATCCAACATTTACATACACATTAGAATCAACCCAATTATTTGTGGAAGGGTAAGGTGTTTTGTAAGCATACGAAAAATCATCAAAAAATGGCAAATTTATTGGCGCAAGACTAGCTGTTTTTTGATGCGCTGTTGTTTTGCCAGTCATTGAGGATAGATGTAAGTTTCCGTTTAAAGGCTTTAGTTGTTCTTGACCAAATAAGGATACGCTAAGTAAACAAAGCAAAACAAAAACTGTTTTTTGTATATTTTTTATCAAATTCATTATTAAATAAGATTAATTTTCTTCAGGGGTTGAAGTATTTGCAGTAGAGTCTGATGGGGTCACAGAGTAGTCGTCTTCTTTTTTACCCACTGTTAAATCTATTTTACTTCCTTTCTTTATTGCATCACCTGGCATAATTTTTTTACCATTAAAATATTGTTCTAAAACACATCCTTTACAATCTCCAGCAATTTCGGTGATTTTACCTACTTTTAAACCATAACTTTCGAGCATAAAAACGGCTTGTCTGGTACTTCTATCAACTAGTTTTGGCATAGCCATTTGAGGAGCTTGAGTGCTAGTAACGTATAAATAGATAATTCTATTGTGTTTTACTAATGATTTAGCCTCTGGATCTTGTTTTATAACAATTCCTGGAGCTTCCTCAGGGCTGTAAATACTATCAATAATTAAATATCCTACATTTTTATCTGTCACAAATTTATCTAATTCGGCAATTGTTTTTCCTTTAAAATCAGGAACCTCAGCTGTTTCGCCATGATGAGTGTATACTGCTAATAGTTTAAACAGTATCCATAATACAATCGCTAAACTGATTACTGAAAGTGCCAAATGCTTTAAAAACAGCTTTGATTTGATATATGCAAAAAAATCTTTCATAAATGATATAGAGTGCTAATATACTTAAAATAGGGTAAACAGACCTTAAATATCCTCTGATTTGACTTATTTTTAAGAGAAATTGTAAATTTTATGATAAACTTTTTGATACTTTTTTTGATTTAAAAAAAGTACGAAATAGGTGATTGCAGAAAAAATTTTAAAAAAAACGCTGTAAATTTTTGATTTACAATAAAAAGCATATCTTTGCAGCCCGATTTTTAATTTTAAATCGCTGATTATAAATATTTTGTAAATGACTAAAGCAGATATAGTAAACGAAATTTCAGAAAAAACAGGTATTGAAAAGATAGTTGTGCAAACAACTGTGGAAGCTTTCATGAAGTCTATTCGCACCTCTATGACTGAAGGAAAGAACGTGTATTTACGTGGGTTTGGAACTTTTGTAGTGAAAAAACGTGCCGAAAAAGTAGGACGTAACATTTCTAAAAATACAACAGTGGTTATTCCAGCTCATTTTATTCCAGCTTTCAAACCAGCTAAAACTTTTAGCGAAAGAGTAAAACGTAATGTAAAAGTGGCTGAGCCATTAGATAATAAACAAGTTGAATAATGACACTTGCTCGTAAAACACAGATTGGAATACTATTAACAGCTGCTGTTTTATTCGTTCTTTTATTTATTGCACCTAAAACACACTCAGGGAAATTAGAAACCAAGAGTAGTATGCCTTCTCGAGCTAATCAAACAGTTAGTTTAGAAACATTTATCACAATGGCCACTAAGTCGTTGAAGCTGGAAGATAAAACGGCATACGATGCTTTAGTAGAAAATGCTAAAAAATCATCAGTTGATACAGCTTTTGTTCCTGTAGTACAGTTTTGGGATAAACAAAAAAGACCAGATTTTGCTGCTTATTTTGTAGAACAAATAGCTAATAAAACTAATACTTCGTTAGGATATACAAAAGCGGGCGACCGTTACTATTATGCTGTGCGTTTTATAAATGATAATAACGAAATACCAGCCTTATATCAAAGCGCTATTCGTTGTTATGAAAAAGCGATTGCAAAGGACGCTAAAAATGTAGATGCTAAAATTCAGTTAGCCGCTTGTTTTGTTGAAGAAGGTAAAGATCCAATGAAAGGAATTGGGATGTTACGTGAAGTAGAAAAAACAGATAGTAACAATGTGAAACTTCAATTAACATTTGCTTTTTTTTCTGTTAAATCTCAGCAATGGGATAAAGCCATTAAGCGTTTTAATAATGTGTTAAAAATTGATCCATTATACATTGAAGCTTACTTGCATTTAGCAGATGCTTACGAGCAACAAGGTCAAAAAAATAAAACAATAGAAATGTTGGAAAAATATGCTAGCGTAACCGATGATGCGATGGCAAAAAAAGAAGTACTGAAATACATCGAACAATTAAAAAAATAATTAAACTAATATAAATTTTTTAAAACCTAAGGATTATGCCAAGCGGAAAGAAAAGAAAAAGACATAAAATGGCGACACACAAACGCAAAAAACGTTTGAGAAAAAACCGTCATAAGAAAAAATAATTAGCCTAGTTAATTAGATTTTTCAAAAAAATTACACAAACGGAAGGACCAAATAGTCTTACCGTTTGTGTTATTTGTGTATATTATTGTTTGCTAAAAACCTTAATTGGTTTGATGTGCAATCAATAATCGTATTATATATAAATTAAAACTATTTTAAAGTGAACGTAGAACTAGTAATAAATTCTACGCCTAACGAAGTTGTTATAGGTCTATTAAACGATAAGCGTTTAATAGAACTACATAAGGAAAAAAATAACATTAAATTTTCGGTAGGCGATATCTACCTAGGTAAAGTTAAGAAGGTAATGACCGGACTTAATGCTGCCTTTGTGGATGTGGGATACGAGAAAGATGCATTTTTGCATTATTTAGATTTAGGCCCTCAGGCCAATTCGTTGTTTAAATACGTTGATGCTGTGCGTTCTGGTAAACAGAATGTAAGCAACTTGATGTATTTTAAAAACGAAGGAGACATTAATAAAGATGGGAAAATTAATGAAGCAGTTAAACCTGGACAATATGTTTTGGTGCAAGTTGCTAAAGAACCCATTTCATCTAAAGGACCAAGAATTACAAC
Organism: Sphingobacteriaceae bacterium; assembly: GCA_037440045.1. Classification (GTDB taxonomy): domain Bacteria; phylum Bacteroidota; class Bacteroidia; order B-17B0; family Aurantibacillaceae; genus UBA4416. Next base: position 3,315 of record JBBIUW010000084.1, on the reverse strand, counting down.
TGAAATTTCTATTGCCGGACGTTACATTGTATTAATCCCTTTTTCAGATAAAGTTTCTGTTTCTTCAAAAATCAGAAGCAGCGAAGAAAAAAACAGATTAAAGGCATTGATACAAAGCATTAAACCAAAAAACTTTGGTGTTATTGTTCGAACTGTTGCTGAAGGAAAATCTGTTTCGGATATTGAAGGTGATGTTGCTGATTTAGTAAATAAATGGGATGAGTGTTTTAAAGCTTTACAAACCTCTGAGCCACCTGCTCGTTTGTTAGGAGAAGTTGATAGAACAAACGCTATTTTAAGAGATTTTTTAAATGCATCTTTTAATGCTATTCATGTAAATAGTGAAAGAGTGTTTGATGATTTAAAATCTTATATCAAAACCATTTCTCCCGATAAGGTTGATATTTTAAAACACTATACAGGTAAGGTTCCTATTTTTGATAATTTTGGAATAGATCGCCAAATTAAATCACTGTTTGGAAAAACAGTATTTATGAAAAGCGGTGCTTACTTAGTAGTAGAGCACACCGAAGCATTACATGTATTTGATGTAAACAGTGGTAACAGAGCTAAGAGTGATAAATCGCAAGAAGAAAACGCCCTTGAAGTAAACTTAGAGGCTGCTGTTGAGGTTGCTCGTCAGTTACGTTTACGCGATATGGGTGGAATTATTGTGATTGACTTTATTGATTTACATAATCCCGACAACCGAAAACTATTGTTTGATAAGTTGAAGGAAGAAATGAAATCGGATAGAGCTCGACACAACATTTTACCTCCAAGTAAATTTGGTTTAATTCAGATCACACGTCAACGTTTACGCCCTGAAGTAAATGTAGAAGTGCTTGAAAGTTGTCCAAGCTGTAATGGTAGTGGTAAAGTTCAGCCTAGTATTTTATTTGTTGAACAAATAGAAAATGCATTACGTTTTATTATCAAAGAACAAAATGCAAAAGATATAACGCTTTGCGTGCATCCATACATTGAAGGTTACTTGAAACAAAAAGGATTGTTTAGAAGCATTCAATGGAAATGGTATTTTGAATATAAACAATGGATTAAAGTTACAAAGTCTGATAGCTACTCGTTTATGGAGTATCACTTTTTAAATAAAGAGTTGGATGAGATAGTGATTTAAGTTTAATAGAACGCAGATAATGCTGATTTTGTTAGAGCAAAACTAATTTAAAAAATCCCGCTACCAATCAGTAGCGGGATTTTTCATGTAGTTATATTAAGATTGTTAATTGGTAGTTGAGCTTGTCGAAGCTACTCTCTCACCATTTTTTTACTGTCAACTACTTTTCCATCTGCTACTAAGGTGTAGTGGTATAAACCAGAAGATAAATCACTTGCAAAAACGTTTACTTTGCCTTTGCCACGAGTTTTAATATCAACTGTTTGAATTACTTGACCATTGGCATTAAAGAAAATTAATTGAGCTTTCTCTACACTACTTGGTACATTGTAGGTTATTGTTGTTTGTTCGGCAAAAGGATTTGGTACATTTTGATTTAATACAATGGCATCTTTATCGCTTAGCTCCACATCTAATTGATTGATGGTTGAGTTTGCATTACGAGCTGATGTATTAGAACAACATGAATTTATTTGAGAAGCTAAAGCTGCCAATTGTTGTTGTACCGCATTATTAATACTGTCTTGTTTTGAGTGAGCATTACGCAAGCTATCAATTGTTAATTGTTGTTCTTGAATAGAACGAACTAATAAGGCAGACATGGCTTTGTAATTAACTGTTTTTAATAGTTTAGACGGATTAACAACTACTCCTAAACTATCGTAAGTAGCATCAATTCTAATAGTATCAACTAACTCTGGATAAACTGTTTCTAATTGCTGAGCTATGAAACCATAATCAGTATTAGGTTTAAAGTTTAATTGAGGCACATTAGCATTAGTAAAATTATATTTTACAGGGCTTAATGTTTTAACCGTTGCTAAAGCATTAAATGTATTTACATTGGCTTTTACTTGCGCATCACTTAACCCAGACTTATCTAAAGTAGCCTGCATAGCTTGTTGTTTGCTATTAAGCTCCTGAATACCCCTAATAGCAAATGGGATTAAGCCTGTATAATTTAGAGCTTTTACAGTAATTGATGGATTTGTAACAGCTCCAGTTCCATCATAACTTGCTGGCACTACAACATTTTTTACTAGTTCTGGTATAACCATCTCAACTTCTTGTGCAATTAAACCATATGTTGTAGTAACATCAACATCTAATTGAGGTAATGTTGATGCTTTTAAATTGTAACTTACAGGTGTTAGTTTTGATATTAAATCTAATGAAGATTTTATACTATTAACGTTTTCCTTAAGATCTTTATCAGAAAAGATTAATCCTGGACCTGGCGATGTGCCGCCACCTGCAATAAATACATTGCCCATAAATTCTGCTGCATAAGTGTTCGGTAAATTATTATTATCTATCCTGAAGCCTGTGTTAGGATTTGGTGGTCCAAAACTATTTCTTACCCATAAACGAGCAGGACTTGATGAGCCTGAAACACACCCTTGTAAATCTCCAATATTTACATTTCCAGTTCCATCAAAATTTACAGAAAAATTATTCATTCCAACTCTCCAATCTGTTGATATATTTGATGTTGCAAATGGCGCACCGCATGCGTTACCTAACCCTGCGTTTGTACTTCCCTGCACATAAATCACATCTCCATTTGCATTTACAGATAAAACGCCTAGCCCAGGATTTGCAATTGTTGGAGAAGCAACTGTTAAATTAGTAAAACGTAAGCCTGAGCTACCACCAATTGCAGTTGTTGCTCCCCAAGAGTTAACTTCTAAAGTATTGTTTGGATTTGGAACACCTCCACTGTAAAGATTTCCTGATGGGTCTCCGCCAATTCCAGTGAAAACTCCATTTGTTAATGTAGGATTCATTCTCAAGGCTTCCAATCCATTAGCAGATTTTGCTTGAGTTGAATCTGGAGATGATGGAGCTTGTGAACTTGTAAAAATAAATCTAAATTTATCAGGACCATTAAAAGGCGGCAAGCCACTATTAACTTGATTATCGCCCCAGCTTAAAACTGCATCTAATTGATCACCAAGAGGAGTAAGACTTTCATTTTTTAAACCTAAAAACACATTGTCACTACTTTGAGATACATACATCCCAACGTCCATCCAAGGTCTCCATCCATCATTAGTAGCTCCTTGAGTGTTATAACCTAAATGTAACAAACTTAAAGGACGAGTAACAGGTGCATTTGGATTATGACTTATACTAACACGAGTTACATCATTAGGAAAAACACTTCCTGGATTTGG
>JBBIUW010000083.1:0-8843 GCA_037440045.1 Sphingobacteriaceae bacterium | reverse complement strand
ACTCGCATCGACACCACCTTTTTCACGTGCTAAATGTCCATCTTGGGTTTTGTAAAAGGATAAATCTCCGATTTTCCCTTTTAGCTTTATGATTCCTTTTTGTCTTGCCATGATTGTGATTTTTAATTGATTTTACAATTTGATTACTGCTGCGCAGTCAGTTTTCAAAAAGGTCAAATTCAAATCATATCGCGAGTAGATTTTGTTTGACAATACAAAAGTAAATTAAGTTAAAATATTAATAATCAATTGGATGCGATTGCATCCAATCAATGTAATTTAGGCAGAAAAGAACCCTTTTTAAGTGGTTTGCTTATAGATAATCCATACCATAGGCATGGATAAGGTATTGGGGAACTTTTTTGAGTGTTTTTGGGGCTAACTCGGTGAAAGTTATGAACAGAAAGCAATGTTTTACCTATGTTTAACCTATAAAGCAAAAGCCCCTAGAATCAATGCTTCTAGGGGCTTTTTGCGGTCCGGACGGGACTCGAACCCGCGACCTCCGCCGTGACAGGGCGGCATTCTAACCAGCTGAACTACCGGACCAGCTTTCCTTTCTTTCGAATTGGGAGTGCAAATTTACAACTATTTTCTTAACTGCAAAAATATTTTTAAAAAAAAATCATTTTTTTTATTTTTTTATTTTTCATTCGCGCTAAACTTACTCTGTAGCGGATAATATCATTTCTTTAATTGTATAATATTGTTTCATTTTCAGGCTCTTTTCTCTTCTCCACCCACTAGATATATTAATATTAAATAATTCTGCCACTTCTTTATAGGTCATGTGATTAAAAAAAGCTTTCACATACTCATAATCACTTTTTTTCCAAGAATCTAAATAGTCTTCGTAAATCAAAAAAAGATTATTTAAGTACAAACTCATTTTTTCGTCACTTGTGGCAATTAAAAATCGACTATCTGTTTTTTTTATCAAATCTAAACGTTGTCTTGCATCAATTAAACCAAACCCCAATCGTTCATAGGCATTATGCTTACTTTGAACAGAATCAATGGTGTCATGATACAACACATGTTTTAATTTATAATCTAAATTGTTTTCAATAATACATTCCTCTATGTCAAATATCATTTCTAGGGTTCCTTGTAAACTATTGGTAATTCCCTGAAATTCGGTAGACATCACCATGTCTAAGTTTGTAATAAAATGCTTTTTATGAAGCTTATTAATAACGGCAATCACATTCCTTAAATCTTTTTGAGTTTGCTCAATAGAACCCGAACCTGAACTTCTAACAGCTGACATTAATATAAAGTGTTCCATTGTTATATTTTTGCGTTATTTGTGCAAAAATAAAAAATTATTCTAAAAAGTAGCCGATTTTACTTGGCAGGTATGAAAAAAGACATATATTTGCAGCCCAATTTAGAAATTAAAAACAAAAAGACGTGGACGCATTAAGTTATAAAACAAAATTTGTCAACAAAGCAAACTCAGAAAAAGAGTGGTTATTAGTTGACGCAGAAAACGAAGTAGTAGGTCGTTTGGCCTCTAAATTAGCGTATTTAATACGTGGCAAACATAAAACTAACTTTACACCTCATACTGATTGTGGTGCAAACATCGTTGTTATCAACGCTGAGAAAGTTCGTTTTACTGGTGCTAAAATGGATGATAAAGAATACGTACGTTACACTGGTCACCCAGGTGGACAACGTTTCGCTACTCCAAAAGAAATGTTAGCTAAAAAACCTGAAGAAGTAATTAAACATGCAGTGCATGGTATGTTACCTAAAGGACGTTTAGGAAGAGCTATCAATACAAATTTATTTGTATTTGCTGGAGCTGAGCATGATCACGCAGCACAACAACCAAAAAAAGTAGATTTATCAACTATTATTGCATAATATAAATGGAAGTAATTAACACATCAGGTCGCAGAAAATGTTCGGTAGCTCGTGCTTATGTATCAAAAGGTACAGGAGTAATCACTATCAACAAAAGAGATTATAAAGAATACTTTAAAACTCCAACATTACAATACTACGTATTACAATCATTAAACAACGCAAAAGCAGTTGGTGAATATGATGTAAAAGTAAACGTAAATGGTGGTGGAACTACAGGACAAGCTCAAGCAGTACGTTTAGCAATTGCAAAAGCTTTAGTAGAAATCAACCCAGAATTGAAAAAAGAATTACGTGCTGAAGGATTAGTAACTCGTGATCCACGTATGGTTGAACGTAAAAAATTCGGTCAAAAGAAAGCTCGTGCTCGTTTCCAATTCAGCAAACGTTAATATTTATTTACAATACATTATACAAACATGTCAAATACATTCAACGAATTATTAGAATCAGGTGCTCATTTTGGTCACTTAAAAAGAAAATGGAATCCAGCAATGGCTCCTTATATCTATGCTGAGAAAAACGGCATTCATATCATCGACTTAAACAAAACTGTTGCTAAAATTGATGAAGCAGCAGCAGCTTTAAAACAAATTGCTCGTTCTGGTAAAAAAATATTATTTGTAGCTACAAAAAAACAAGCTAAAGATATCGTAGCAGAAAAAGTAAAAGCAGTAAACATGCCTTATGTAACTGAGCGTTGGCCAGGTGGTATGTTAACTAATTTTGCTACTATCCGTAAAGCAGTTCGTAAAATGTCACAAATCGACAAAATGGCTACTGATGGAACTTTTGATAATATTTCTAAAAAAGAAAAATTACAAATTTCTCGTGAGCGTGCTAAATTAGAAACTAACTTAGGTTCAGTAGCAGATTTAACTCGTTTACCTTCAGCTTTATTTATCGTAGATATTTCTAAAGAACATATCGCTGTAGCAGAAGCAAAACGTTTAGGTATCCCAACTTTTGCGATTGTTGATACAAACTCAAACCCTAATTTTGTTGATTATGCAATTCCTGCAAACGACGATGCATCTACATCTGTAGCATATATTGTTGATTTAATGTGTAAAGCAATCAACGAAGGTTTAGGTGAGCGTAAAATGGATAAAGAAGCTACTGCAGCTGACGAAAAAGAAGCAAAAAATTCTAAAGAAGAAGCAGAAGAATTAGCAGCAGGCTTAAAAATTAAAGGAGCAAAATCTGAAGAAGAAGAAGGTGCTCGTAAAACGGCTCGTAAAAGAACAACAGCGAAAAAATAATTTTTCACTACTATAATTTAACGGCCGTTCCTTGAAAAGGGAAGGCCGTTTTTTTTAAACTCATTTAATAAATAATTACAAAAAAATAATACAATGGCAATTACAGCACAAGAAGTAAACAAATTACGCCAACAAACCGGAGCAGGTATGATGGATTGTAAAAAAGCATTAGAAGAAAATAATGGAGATTTTGAAAAAGCAGTTGATTTTTTACGTAAAAAAGGCGCTAAAGTAGCAGCTAACCGTAGCGATAGAGATGCTAAGGAAGGTGTTGTTTTAGCAAAAGTATCTGCAGATGGAAAACGCGGTATCGTTATTAGCGTTAACTGTGAAACAGATTTCGTTGCTAAAAATGCTGATTTTATTGCATTTGCTGAAACAATTGCAGCAATTGCTTTAGATAAAAATGCAGCAAACATTGATGCTATTAAAGCAGCTCCTTTCAACAACGATATCACTGTAGCTGACAAATTCATGGAACAAGTTGGTAAAATTGGTGAGAAAATAGATATCGGATACTATGAGGCAATTTCTGCTGAGAAAGTAGTAGGTTACATTCACCCAGGAAACCGTGTATCTGTTGTAGTTGGTTTCAACCAAGCATCAGTAGCTGATGAAGTTGGTCGTAACGTAGCTATGCAAGCAGCTGCTATGGCTCCAGTAGCTTTAGACAAAGAAGGTGTAACTCCTGAAATGTTAGAAAGAGAGTTAGAAATTGCTCGTGAACAAATCCGTGCTGAAGGTAAACCTGAAGATATGGTAGAAAAAATTGCACAAGGAAAAATTTCTAAATTCTATAAAGAATCTACTTTATTAAATCAAGAATACATTAAAGATAATAAATTAAACGTTGCTCAATACTTACAAAGCGTTGATAAGGCTTTAACAGCAACAGCATTTAAACGTTATTCTTTATCTTAATTTTATTAAAATCCCGATTTTTAATCGGGATTTTTTTTGTTCATTTTTTCGTATGAGTGAGATAAGAAGCAATCTCTATATACGATATAAGTTACTCAATGCTTCACTACAATATAATAAATACCATATATAGTTTGCTGTTTTATCATCATACTATATAGGAAAGAAAATAAATATGAAATATAAACGTATACTTTTAAAATTATCGGGTGAAGCCTTAATGGGCAACAAAGGCTTTGGTATTGACCAAGAACGCTTAATGGAATATGCCAAAGAAATTAAAGCTGCCTATGACGCAGGTTGTCAAGTTGCCATTGTAATTGGTGGTGGGAATATTTTTAGAGGTATTCAGGCTGAGAAAGGCGGCATGGACCGTGTACACGGAGATTATATGGGCATGCTAGCAACTGTAATTAACTCAATGGCAATTCAAGCAGCTCTTGAAGGCTTAGGTGTGCAAACACGCTTACAAAGTGCTATTAAAATGGAACAAATTTGCGAACCATTTATTCGCAGAAAAGCAGTTCGTCATTTAGAAAAAGGAAGAGTGGTAATTTTTGGTGCAGGTTCTGGAAACCCATATTTTACTACCGATTCGGCGGCTGCCTTAAGAGCTATTGAAATTGAAGCAGAAGTGATTTTAAAAGGTACACGTGTAGACGGTATATATACAGCTGACCCAGAAAAAGACAAAACTGCAACAAAATATGATCAAATAAGTTTTGATGAAGTTTACTCTAACGGATTAGAGGTAATGGATTTAACAGCTTTTACACTTTGTAAAGAAAATGGTTTACCAATTATTGTATTTGACATGAATAAAAAAGGTAATCTACAAAACTTATTAAATGGGGACAAAGTTGGAACACTAGTTGTAGGATAACACTTGTAACTTTTCCAGCCAAAAGATGTTATAGATACAATTATGAAATTAAAAAAAGTCATACAGTTTATTATAGTTATTACACTAATTACAGTTCTTTTGGATTCTTGCAGAACTCGCAGAGACTGTAGAGGAAGAAAGAAAACAACAAAAACTGCAATGGGTGGTTGGCTATAATATATCTATAAAACTATTAATAAAACCTCAATCAACTTTGATTGAGGTTTTTTAATGCCTAATATTTTATAAATATATTTTTTAAGCTGTTATAATAATTACTAATTTTGGATAATCAAAAAACTAACCTTAACCACTATGTCAAAAGTTCACAATTTTAGCGCAGGTCCTGGTATACTACCATTAGAAGTATTAAAACAAGCTTCAGAAGCATGTATCAATTTTGATAACATGAATTTATCTTTATTAGAAATTTCTCACCGTAGCAAAAACTACGTTGCAGTAATGGATGAAGCACGCGCTTTAATTAAAGAATTATTTGAAGTTGGAGATGACTACGAAGTATTATATTTAGGAGGAGGTGCAAGTACTCAATTTGCAATGGTTCCATATAATTTACTTACGGATAGTGGTTATGCTGCTTATGTAAATACAGGTGTTTGGGCTAGTAAAGCGATTAAAGAAGCTAAAATTATTGGTAACACTAAAGTAATTGCTTCATCTGAAGATAAAAACTTTAATTACATTCCTAAAGGATATGAAGTTCCTAAAGATGCTGATTATTTACACATTACATCAAACAATACCATCTACGGTACCCAAATGAAAAGCTTTCCAAAAAGTGATATTCCAGTAGTATGTGATATGAGTTCTGATTTATTTAGCCGTAAAGTAAATGCAAAGGACTTTGCATTAATTTATGCTGGTGCTCAAAAAAATATTGGTCCTGCTGGTAGTACGATGGTGATGGTGAAAAAAGATGTTTTAGGAAAAACTGGCCGTAAAATGTTATCAATGTTAGATTACCAAGTTCATATTAAAGGAGAATCGATGTATAACACACCTCCTGTTTTTCCAGTATATGTTACTATGTTAACGTTACGTTGGTTGAAACAAAATGGTGGTATTAGCTGGATTGAAAATTTAAATCAACAAAAAGCTGATTTATTATACGGAGAAATTGATAGAAATTCTTTATTCTATGGCACTACAGCAAAAGAAGACAGAAGTAATATGAACGTTTGTTTCTTGATGACAAAACCAGAACAAGAAGCTGAATTTGACAAATTTTGGAAAGCCGCTGGTATTGATGGTATCAGAGGACACAGAGATGTTGGTGGTTATAGAGCTTCTATTTACAATGCGATGCCTATAGAAAGTGTGCAAGTATTAGTGGACGTTATGAAAGCATTTGAAGCAAAATTTGCATAATTATAAAACAAAATAAAGGAATCCGCATTGATTATCAATGCGGATTTTTTATTGCTAACTAAATGGAAGTGATGGCACTAATTATTTTTGAGTATATTAGCAATAATAAATTAAACACCTCGTTTTAAAATAAGTGAAACATATATTAACATACCTCTTAATTATTTTTAGCTTATTTTCTTTTTCTCAAGAAGAAACTTCGAGCAGAGCGCCTGAATTACCAAGGTTTTCTATCAGAGGAAATGTTGGTATTCCGAAAGTAACATCTAGTGAAGCTTTCAGAAATTCTTTTTCGGGTGTTATTGCTGGAGATTTAAGTGTTAACTGTAAATTGTTTTCTAATTTCTTTGTAGGATTAGGATATGGATATGTGTATTATAAACCTCAAAAGCATTTCAGAGATCAATTCATTAACACATCTATGCAATCACAAAATGCATTTATAAAATTAGGCTATGATCATTTTTTTAGCGAAACTGGATTTATGACTGTTTCATTAAATACAGGATATAATCACAATAAATATCAAGGTATTGTTTACAAAAATGATTCATTAAAAGGAAAATATCCAACACAGTTTAACAGTTCTTTTATAGAACCGATGATTGGTTTATATTTTATTGTTGATCCTAACTTTGCTATTGGAGGGCATTTATCCTATAACTACAATTTCTCGCAATTTAATCCTGCCTACTCTGGTTTTGACAAATGGTTTGATTATGGAAGAGTGAAAAACAACTGGAACATGAGTATGATTACTCTCGGGTTTGGTTTCTATTACGGGCTAACAAAAAAATAAAATTCGCTGCTTCTTTTGGTAAGTGCTATTCAAATCTTAAACTCTCTATTGGATCTAATTTTGAAGCTCTTTTTGCTGGGATATAGCCACTGATTAAGCCTACAATTAAACAAACAGTAAAGCCAATAAAAATCCACGTCCAAGGCATAAAAAAGGATGAACTTAGATTAAAGGAAATTAAATTAGCCGCAATAATTCCCATTAAAATTCCAAAAAAGCCACCAAAAACACATATCACAATACTTTCAATTAAAAATTGATTTTTTATTGTTTCAGAGGTTGCACCTAATGCTTTACGTAATCCTATTTCCTTAGTGCGTTCTGTAACAGATACCAACATAATATTCATTAAACCAATAGATGCTCCTATTAATGTAATAATTCCAATAATAATAGCACCCATTGAAGCCTTACTGGTCAATCCTATTAACATACTCGCTAAACTATCTGCACGAACAATTTCAAAATTATCATCTTCTCCAACTGGTACTCTTCTTATTTTTCTAAAAAGGCCATTTGCCTCTCCTAAAGCTAACTCTAACCAGTATGAATTTTTAGCTAATACACTAATGGTAAAGCTCATATCTGGTTTACTAAAATACTGACGAGCGGCGGTTAAAGGTATAATACTCACTTTATCTCCTCCAAATCCCATACTATTACCTTTACTAGCCAAAACACCTATCACTTTATATTTGCCTCCATTGATTGTAACGGTTTTATCTAAAGCCTTTTGCTTGCCTTTAAACAAATCAAACTCCACATCTTTACCAATAATAACCACATGCGACCCATTTATAATTTCTTGTGGTGAAAAATTTCTTCCTTTTTCCAACTCATAACCACTTGTTTCTAAATAATTTTCATCACCTCCAAATACTTGAATGTTAGGGTTTGTTTTTTCTGATTCAAATTTTAAACGAGAGCTAAATGAAGCCATTGTTGAAACAGCAGTGGTGACAGGAAATGCAAACTCATTTTTAAAGCGTAATGCTTCTTTATATGTAATGGATTGGTATTTTTTAGCGCGCTTACCATGACGTCCAATTCTAACATTCATATCTCTATTACGAATAGTGAAAGAATTGGCACCCATACTTGTAAAGTTACTATTAATAGACCCCTTCATCGCGTCTATAGCTGAAGAAATACCTACTAAAGCCGTAATACCAAAAAATATAATTAACATCGTTAAGAATGCTCTTAACTTATTCCCTTTAATAGAGTCTGTAGCGACTTTAATATTTTCTTTAAGCAATAATGCCATACCGTAAAATTAACTATTAAGTCAATACTAAGTTTACCGCTTGTGTAGGAAATTATAGCAGTTTATACCTTAAATTAACATCTGTTCAATAAAACCACCTATTTGCTTTTGTTTGTCCACAAAGTGAATTTCTAAAATCCACTCGCGTTTAGTTCCCAAGACTCCAGGAGCAAACATGTCTTTTTGATTATCAGGATGAATATAATTATCTCTGCTTTCACTTTCTATCTGCTCGTGAGGAAAATTACCGATTAAATGTCCTGCGATATCTCCTCCAAATTCCCAACCATATTTTTCGGCAAGCTTCACATTATATTCATAATACTGGGCACCTGTAATATGTTGGTGGGTAAAAAACCAATCTCGAGATTCCTTCCATGCCAATTCAATATCAGCTTTTAATTTATGTTTTAAAGGATCATTACCGATAACATAAGTTATTCCTACATC
>JBBIUW010000082.1:0-8855 GCA_037440045.1 Sphingobacteriaceae bacterium | reverse complement strand
ATTCCGAAATTAATTGACTGTGTTGTGGAAATTGTTTGATTAAATCTTGTTTACTCGCTAATTCAAAATCATTAAAATCAAAGCCTGGATAAACAGTACATCCAACCAGTGAAAAGCTACCACCATCACTTACGCGAGAGCCAAACCATGTATTAGCTTTTACGGTGTATTGAAACGTTTCTCCATTTGAAAGGTTAGAACCAATTTTTGTGATGGTTAAAATTCCTTGTTCATTAATTTCAATGACTTCTAATGCATCTCCGTAATAAAAATGCCATGTTTCATCACTTTTAATTTTATGTAGTGCAGAAAAGTTACCTTTTTCAATTAAAAAATAAATTCCAGTAGCCATATTTCTATCACCTTTAAATTCAGGCGATAAACATGAGTTAGAAATTATTCCTTCTGATCGATAGGTTTCTTTATAGTAACCACCTTCGGGATGTGGCAATAAATTTAATTCTTTTACTAAAGTCTCTACAGTCATAAATTAATATGCTAATACACTTCCTAACCAACGTTCAACTTCTTCTACTTTCATGTTTTTACGTTTAGCATAATCCTCCACCTGTTCTTTATTTATTTTTCCAATTCCAAAATAGTGAGATTGAGGATGAGCAAAATATAAACCACTAACTGCGGCAGTTGGAACCATAGCTAAACTTTCTGTTAAGATAATACCTGTGTTTTTTTCTACATCTAATAGTTTCCAAATCGTATTTTTCTCAGTATGATCTGGTTGAGCAGGGTAGCCTGGTGCAGGTCGAATTCCTGCGTATTCTTCTTTAATTAAATCTTCATTTTTTAAATTCTCATTTTTTGCATAGCCCCAAATTTCTGTACGCACTTTTTTATGCATTAACTCAGCAAATGCTTCAGCTAATCTGTCTGCTAATGCTTTTAACATAATAGCACTGTAATCATCATGGTCTTTTTCAAAACGAGCAACATGAGCATCTATACCAATGCCTGTTGTTAATGCAAATGAACCAATGTAATCTTGCTTCTCGACTCCGCTCGAAGTGACACCTTTAGGCGAAACAAAGTCAGATAACGCCACATTATATTGCCCAGCCGGTTTCTTGCTTTGTTGACGTAATGAATGAAAATTAGCGATTACATTACCTTTTTCATCATACACTTCAGTATCATCTTCATTAACTGTATTAGCAGGATAAATTCCAATAACAGCATTAGCTTGTAACCATTTTTCAGAAATGATTTTATTCAACATTGCCTGAGCATCATTAAATAATTTTGTGGCTTCAGCACCACGAGTAGCATCTGTTAAAATTTTAGGGTAAGAACCTTTTAATTCCCAACTATGGAAGAATGGTGTCCAATCAATGTATTCCGTAATTTCTTTTAAATCGTAATTGTCAAATACTTTGTTGCCAATGAAATTTGGTTTTACGATTTCTGTTTTGTTCCAGTCAATAGGGAATTTATTTTCTCTGGCTTCGGCCATCGAAATTAATTTATTCTGAGATTGCGCATTTTTATTTTGCTCTCTTACTCGCTCATAATCCTTATTAATTTCAGCCATAAATGTATCACGTAGTTCGTTTGAAATTAAACTACTTGCAACAGGAACTGATTTACTAGCATCATTCACATGAATTACCGGACCTGAATAGTTTTGGGCAATTTTAACTGCAGTGTGTACTTTAGAAGTTGTAGCACCACCAATCATTAAAGGTAATTTAAAATTCAAACGCTCCATTTCTATAGCTACATGAACCATTTCGTCAAGAGACGGCGTAATTAATCCACTTAAACCAATAATATCAACGTTATGTTTTTTCGCCTCTTCTAAAATTTTATCACAAGAAACCATCACACCTAAGTCGATGATTTCATAGTTGTTACAAGCTAATACAACACCCACAATGTTTTTCCCAATATCGTGTACGTCGCCTTTTACAGTAGCCATTAAAATTTTACCAGCATTGGTTCTGCCATCACCAACAATACCAGCTTTAGCATTGTCTTCTTTTTCTTTTAAAAGATAGGGTTCTAAATACGCCACCGCTTTTTTCATCACACGGGCACTTTTTACTACCTGTGGTAAAAACATTTTTCCGCTTCCGAATAAATCACCAACTATATTCATTCCATCCATCAAAGGACCTTCAATGACATGTAATGGTCTTCCTAATTTTTGGCGAGCTTCTTCAGTATCAGCATCAATATATTCTACAATACCTTTTACTAGAGCATAGCTTAAACGCTCTTCAACCGTTCCTTTTCTCCATGCTTCGTCTTTCTCAGTTTTTTCTTTTGTGATTCCTTTTAAAGATTCAGCATGTTCTACTAATCGTTCAGTAGCGTCATCTCTTCTATTTAATAAAACATCTTCAACTAATTCTAATAAAGTTTTATCAATATCATCATATACTACTAGTTGAGCGGGATTCACAATCCCCATATCCATACCGTTTTTAACAGCATGAAATAAAAAGGCAGAGTGAATGGCTTCACGAACATGGTCATTTCCTCTAAACGAGAATGAAACGTTACTTACACCACCACTAACTTTAGCATGAGGTAAATTTTCTTTAATCCATTTTGTTGAATTGAAGAAGTCTAATGCATTTAAACGATGCTCTTCCATTCCTGTTGCAACAGGGAAAATGTTAGGGTCGAAAATAATATCATGAGCAGGGAAATGAACTTTATCTACTAAAATATCATAAGCACGTTTACAAATTTCTTTTCTTCGTTCTAATGTATCCGCTTGTCCAACTTCATCAAAAGCCATTACAATAACAGCAGCGCCGTATTGTTTTATTTTATGTGCTTGTTCAATAAACTTTTCTTCGCCTTCTTTTAAAGAGATAGAGTTAACGATGGCTTTACCTTGCACGCATTTTAAACCCGCTTCAATCACACTCCATTTACTAGAGTCAATCATAATAGGCACACGAGAAATATCAGGTTCTGATGCAATTAAATTTAAGAAGGTTGTCATAGCTTGTTCGCTATCTAACATTCCTTCATCCATATTCACATCAATTACTTGTGCGCCGCCTTCTACTTGTTCGCGAGCAATAGATAAAGCTTCTTCGTAATTTCCTTCTTTGATTAATCGTAAGAATTTTTTTGAACCAGTCACGTTTGTTCGTTCACCAACATTTAAGAAATTACTTTCAGGAGTTAACGTGTAAGGCTCTAATCCACTTAAATGCATTAACGTATCGGGTTGTGGTTTTTTACGAGGCTTTGCATCTTTCGCAATTTCAGCAATACGTTTAATGTGTGAAGGAGTAGTTCCACAACATCCACCAACTATATTTAAAAATCCCGCTTTTAAAAAATCTTCTATTTGATGCCCCATTTCGTGAGCATCTTGATCATATTCTCCAAACTGATTTGGTAAGCCGGCATTTGGGTAAGCACTTACAAAGAACGGAGCTTTGTTTGAAAGTTCTTCTAAATAAGGACGCATATCTTTAGCTCCTAACGCACAGTTTAAACCAACGCTTAATAAATCAACATGAGAAACCGAATTTAAAAAAGCTTCGGTTGTTTGTCCTGATAGTGTTCTACCACTGGCATCTGTAATAGTTCCAGAAACCATTACAGGCATTTTCTTATCTATTTTCTCACAATAATTTTGAATCGCATATAATGCCGCTTTCGCGTTTAGCGTATCAAAAATGGTTTCTATTAATAATAAATCAGCGCCACCGTCAATTAAGCCTTTTACTTGTTCTGTATACGCCTCTACTAATTCGTCAAATGTAATGGCTCTATAACCAGGGTCATTTACATTAGGAGATAAAGACAAGGTACGGTTTGTGGGGCCGATTGCTCCAGCTACAAACTTAGGAATAGAGGCAAATTCAGGAAACTCAGTTTTAAATTCAGCAATCGCTTCTTTAGCAATTTTAGCTGATTCATAATTCAACTCATACACTAACTCTTGCATGTCGTAATCTGCCATGGCAATTTTAGTATCACTGAAGGTATTAGTTTCAATAATATCAGCACCTGCTTTTAAATATTCTTTATGAATAGTTTTAATAATTTGAGGCTGAGTAATGGATAATAAATCATTATTTCCTTGTAAATCTTTATGCCAATCAGCAAAACGTTTTCCTCTGAAATCTTTTTCAGTAAGTTTATATTGCTGAATCATAGAGCCCATGGCGCCATCAATAACTAATACTCTCTTTTCTAATTCTTGTTGTATGGTGTTCATATATTCAATAAAAAAATCCCTTCTGTTTTTATAGTCAGAAGGGATTAGTGTTTTATAATGTTTTTTACTTTTTACTAATTGTTTCCGACTTATTTTTCTCAGTAAACTGAGACGAATTCCCACCTTCTTTGGGAGATGATAAATGTTGAATGATAAATTATAAATGGATTGCATTTAAAATCTAACATTTTTCATTTAACATTTCATCAAGGGTTGGTAAAGCTTCAATGGGCGTTTCCCTCTGCTTTTCTTAATAAGTGTGTTAAAGAACGAGTAGCAAAGATATAAAATTTATGTAAATTTAGAAGGTATTATCTTATTCTAATTATTAACATTTATAACCTAAAGAGATGAAAAAACTATTGATGATTTATTGCTTGTTTTGTGGTTTAAGTTTGGTTGCTCAAAATCAAAGTAAAGATGTTAATCAGGTATTAGAGAATATGAAGATTCAAGAAGAATCATGGAATAAAGGAGATGTGAGAGGTTTTATGGAATACTATTGGAAAAGTGATAGTTTAAAATTTATTGGAAGCAAGGGAATAACATACGGGTGGCAAAAAACGCTTGATAATTATATAAAAGGCTATCCAACAAAAGAAGCAATGGGAATTTTAACATTCACAATTTTGGAGGCAACTCAGTTATCTGAAACGAGTGTTTATGTAATAGGCAAGTGGGAGTTAAAAAAAGAGAAGCCATCTGGTGGGCATTTCACTTTATTATGGAAAAAGATAAATAATCAATGGGTTATTGTTGCTGATCATACAAGTTAATATGGAATTAGGATTATATAAACATTACAAAGGCAATATCTATGAAGTGATAGGTGTCACTAAACATAGCGAAACATTGGAAGAAATGGTTGTTTACAAAGCCACCTATCAAAAAGATGGCGAAAATTTATGGGTTCGCCCTTTACAAATGTTTTTGGAAACAGTTATTATAGATGGGCTAGAGCAGAAGAGATTTGCAAAAGTTTAAACACAAAATTTATAACCAACACCCCTGATAGATTGAAAGTGTACAGGCTCTTTTTGATTTTCTTCAAATAGTTTTCTGAAATTTAAGATGTAATTGTCAATTGTTCTGGATGATGGATTTTCATCCTTTGTCCATAATCTATCTAAAATTTCATCTCTGGAAACCACATTGTTTACATTATCAATCAATAGTTTAAGTAATGCCATTTCTCGTTTTGATAAATCTTCTGTTATCCCTTCACGAGATACAATTTGAAATGTAGCAAAGTTGATTTCACAGTTTCCAAACTTAAAAACAGATGATTCATTTTTTTGAGGATAATTTCTTTTTAAAACATTATGAATTCTTAATAAAAGTTCTTCTAAATCAAAGGGTTTGGTAATATAATCATCCGCCCCAAGTTTTAGTCCTTCAATTTTGTCTTGAACATTGTTTTTGGCAGTTAAAAAAATAACAGGAGTTTGTATGTATAGTTTTTTAAGTTCTTTATATATTTCAACGCCACTTAAACCTGGCAACATGATATCCAATAAAATTAAATTCGGAGCATATTTTTGTATAGTAGAAATAGCTTCGTTTCCCAAACCACAGGTATAAGTTTCATACCCTTCTAATTCTAAATTAAGTTTTAGAGTTTGTTGAAGGACAAGTTCATCCTCAATTATCAATATTTTAAACGACATAATCTATTAAAGCATCTAATTTACCTCAAATATTGTTTGTTGTATTGATTTTTTAATTTTTTTTTAGTAACTATGTATAACTAAATAAAGTACCCTATGAAAAAAATTTTTACAACATTATCCTTATCGACATTAGTGTTTTTTGGTGCAGTAGCACAAACAACTAATTCAGAAACCCCAGTGCGTAAGTGCGGTTCTCCTAAAGTAAATCCTACCTATGAGGAGGCGTTTCAAAATATGATGCAAAAACATCAGCAATTTTCAAATAATGAAAAAGTTTCTGTAGTATACAATATTCCTATTATTTTTCATATTATACACACAGGACAGGCTGTTGGCTCAGGATATAATCTTAGTCTAACGCAAATAAATTCTCAGATTTCACGTTTAAATGCAGATTATAGAAAATTAAATACTGACTTTAGTACATATTGTACACAAGCAGGTTTAGCTTCTAAAGCAGCAGATTGTGAAATAACATTTTGTGCAGCTAAAGTTGGACCAACAGGTAATGTTTTAACAGAACCAGGTGTTGATCGTTTCTTAGTTTCTAGTAAAGGATGGACTAATCCTCCATATACAGCTAGTAGTACATATTTAGAAAATACAGTAAAAGCGGGATCTTCTTGGGATCCTACTAAGTATTTTAATGTATGGGTTACAGAATTGAGTGGTGGTGTTTTAGGATATGCACAATTTCCTTCTATTCCTGCAGGAACAAGCCCTGTAACGGATATGGTTGGACAAGGAGGTGCAGCTAATACAGATGGAGTTGTTGTTAACTATCTTAATTTAGGAGTATCAGGAGCAGCTAATGCACCATACAATTTAGGAAGAACATTAACACATGAGTCTGGACATTGGTTAGGTTTATGGCATATATGGGGTGATGATGGAACAGCTTGTTCTGGTACAGATTACGTTACGGATACTCCAAATCAAGCAGGTGAAAATTATACTTGCCCTACTACAAATGGAGCTGTTGTGACGGATGGTTGTACTGCTGCTAGCCCAGGTGTTCTTTATCAAAATTATATGGATTATTCAGATGATAAATGTATGGTAATGTTTACAACGGGTCAAAAAGCACGTATGCAAGCTGTAATGGCTAGTTGTCCTCGTCGTTTATCTTTAAATACAAGTACAGTATGTACAATAACAGGAGTTGAAGAAAACGTTTCTAATATCAATATGGAGATTTATCCAAATCCTACAAGTGGAGAATTATACGTAGATATCACAACTGTTGATGTTCAAGACTTCACAATTTCAGTGGTGAATACTTTGGGTCAAACTGTAAAAGAAGTAAAACAAGTTCAATCTAATGGTGGAAAAATTAAAATTGATTTGTCTGATAAAAACACAGGTATTTATTTTGTAACTGTTAAATCTAAAACGGCTTCAAAAGTAAAACGTGTTGTTTTACAATAAATTAACGCACTTATTTACAAAGCCTTTGCTAACTTAGCAAAGGCTTTTTTTATTATTAAACATAACATCATGAAAACAATATTATCTGTAGTTGCCATTTTTTTATCGGCTATTTTATTTTCACAAAAACCAGTTGATGTAAAACTAAATTTAAGAGACGGAAGTGCGATTTCAGGCTCTTCTGTATTAAGTGATATTAACTTAAAAACTAAGTATGGCCAGTTAATTATACCTATTAAAAATATTAATACCATTGAAATAGGATTAGTGAATGATAAAGCGATTGCTGATAAAGCTACTGTCTATTTAAAAGTATTGAATAGTAATTCGACGGAAGAATTAAAGAAAAATGTGTATTCTGATTTAGTTAAATTAGGTATTAAGGCAATCCCTTCTATTATTGCTTTTCAAGAAGATTCTAAAAATATGACAGAGGAAGTTCTAATTTCCGAGTATTCAATTGATCAGGCATTAAATGAATTAAAAGATACTTACAATGTTTCTGATGTTACCAAAACAGAAGATGTTGTTTGTTTTGAAGATGATTTGAAAATGAGTGGCGCGTATGATTTCACTAAATTAGATGTGAAAACAGAATATGGAAACTTGTCCATACCTAAAGAAAAAATTAAAAGTATAGAAGTGTTGTATTCTATTCAAGCTGAAGGAAATGAGATTGTTTTAAAATTAATGGCTAATAAACACATTAGTGGCAATCAAAATGGTGGATGGTTAAAAACTGGAATTATATTAAAAGCAGGGCAAAAATTTAGTATATCAGCTTCAGGCGAAGTGACATTAGCAAGCTTAAGTAATCAAAAATACAAACCTGATGGAAGTTACGTGTCAACAACTGGCGCTACTTATCCTGCATCATCCACAGAAGATTATGGAACAGGAAATGCATATCCAGTATACGGGAATGTAGTTTATAAAATAGGAGAAAACAGCTACGATGTTTTAAGGGCAGGTGCTAAGTTTTCAGGAAATGCTAAAAGTGGAGGTATGCTGATGATTTCAATTTATGAAACCGTATACAATGCCGCTAATAGTGGTGCCTATACAGTTAAAATCAGTTTGAAGTAATTAAATGAATAAATTTTACAAAATAAATTTAATTATAGATGGATTTTTATTGATAGTTTTATTTAGTGCTATTTGTTTTATTCCTTATGCATTTAAATACTATTCAAAAGATAATTGTTTTGTTGATTATTCTTTTATAGGTATAATTATTACGTCTATTATTCAGATATTATTGAATATTTTATTTTTATTTTACTCAATGTTTATTAAACAATATAGAAATATATTGTTAAGCTTTATTTATATTTTAATTTTAATGTGCTTTATAGCGATTAATTATTTTTTTAGTATGATTATGCTAGTTAGAGGGTTGTAATATTACTTCAATTGTTTTAAATATAATTGTATGGTATTTTCTAATCCAAAATAAATAGAATCACTAATTAATGCATGACCAATAGAAACTTCTAATAAGTTTTGGGTGTGTTGTTTAAAATAGGCTAAGTTTTCTAAACTTAAATCATGAC
>JBBIUW010000081.1:0-8860 GCA_037440045.1 Sphingobacteriaceae bacterium | reverse complement strand
TGTTTCAGATTCAATACAGTGAATTTATGTATCCATTCCTGTATAGAACCACCAATCTGTTGGTACAGAAACTATTAATTCTGGATCTAAAATCACTTGATTAAATACTGTCCAATCACATTTTAATCCTAATTTTTTTTCAGGGCCTGTTAATACAGCTGTCATTGATACTTCTGCACCCGTACCTGAAATAGTAGGAACACCTAAATGGTAAATCCCTGGTTTCTTAACTAAGTTTAATCCTTGATATAAAGTTGAGGAACCTTCGTTGGTTAACATTAATGATAAAGCCTTTGCTATATCCATAATACTACCGCCACCAATTCCAATAACACCGCTTGGTAAACCTTGCTTAGCTAATATTTCATCGCGTAACGAATCGATTTGCTCAGTTTTAGGCTCATGAGAATCAACATCGATGTAATAAATTAAATCCTCAGGTTTGTTTTGTAATTTGTTTGATAAAGGTTTTCCTTTAAAGTAATTATCTACTACATAAACAAAGTAGTTTTTATTTTCTTTACGGATAGGTTCAACTGTTTCTGCTAATTGAGCAAAAGAACCACGGCCGTAAGTAACCTTATCAATATTTTTAAAGTTTTTGTGTTGCATTAAGTACTAATTATTAGATTTTGAGAATAAAAAATTTAGCTGAAACAATAATCCATAAATATTATTGTAACCTAAATTTGTATTCAATGTAAATTTAGGTTTTTGAATAATATTATATCCTATTTGTGCTTCATAACAAATCAAATGCGATTTAACTGGATAAACTTCTTTTGTTCGTTTATAATCATACGGTCCTGAAGGAAAATGTGAATAATAGTTGGACTGCACATAATAATCAATTACAGTAAGCAGCGTTTTAACTACGCCCATGTTAACTGTGAACAATAATCTTTTTAAATTATAGTTTATACCTGCAAGTAATGAATAATTCACTGAATAGTTAGCGTTAATTACATTATTTCCATCATTGTGGGCACCTGTGAAATTTGTTTTTGTGGGTGTTTTACAAATTAAATTAAATCCAAAATTTTTGATAATTTTCTGAGAAGTCACACCTATTCCAACTGCATATACGTCTTTCATAAAAGAATTAGAATATTCAAATCCAAAACCAATTCGCTTCTGTGCAAAGCAAATTATAGGAATTAAAAAAACAAATATCACAACTCTTTTCTTCAAGATATAACCTTATTAAGCATTAACAGGCTTCAAAGCCTTAGTAGCACATTCAGAAATTTTAGCAGCTAACGTTTTCAATTCTTCCTCTGTCCAAGTGCAACGGATGCCAAAAGAAATTAAACGACCAACTACATCCTGAGTTTTAGGTAAATGTAAATTATTATAATCTTGAGGAGCACCTAATACTTGAATTGGTAATTTAGAAGCTGTTTTTAATCCTTTAATATGTTCCCATTGGTTAATAAAGTGGTACATGTTAGTGAACCAATAGTTAAATCCAGTAACACCAGCTTTATTAAATTCATCAACTGTACGCTTAGCTGTTTCAGTATCAGGCATTAAAATATTTAAGAATGTTCCTGAATCTCCATTATCATCTCCTAATTTAGAGAAACCAATGCCTGCAACTTTTGATAATTCTTTTTGCAAGAATGCTTTGTTTTTTAAATTAGCTGTACGAATAGCAGGCACTTTACGAGTTTGAGCTGCACCAACTGCTGCATGTAATTCAGATATACGATAGTTGAACCCAATAATAGGATGATTTTCCATACCGCGGTTGTTACCAATATGGTCATGTCCATGATCGCAATAGCTATCTGCTAATTTGTAAACATTTTCATCATTGGTTACAAAAATACCACCTTCACCTGCTGTTGCAATTTTAAAGAAGTCGAATGAATATGCACCAGCGCTACCAAATAAACCTGTTGCTGTTCCTTTGTATGAGGCAGCAAAAGCTTGCCCAGCATCTTCTACTAATTTTAAATTATGTTCTTTTACAACAGCCATAATTTCGTCCATGTTAGCATTACCGCCACACATATGAACTAAACATACAGCTTTTGTTTTTGGAGTAATTGCTTTTTTAATTCCTTCTGCACTTAAACAAAGTGTTTCATCAATTTCAGCAAATACGGGTAATGCTCCAAGCATTAAAACAGCTTCAATAGTAGCAATGTATGTAAAAGGAGGACAAATTACTTCATCACCTGTTCCAATTCCACTTGCTGCTAATGCAGCTAAAATTGCCGCAGAACCATTTGATACCGCTAGTGCATATTTTGCTCCAGTTATTTTTTTAGCTTCTGCTTCAAAATCTTTTGCTTTCCAAATATTATTACGCTGTGCATCATGATTAAAACGGAACATAATTCCAGTTGATAACACATCTTCAATTTCCTTGCGCTCTTCTGCGCCAAATAATTCAGTTCCTGGCATTGTATTGATTTTTAGTTATTTAGTATAATTTAGTTAGGTAAAAATTCAAAAGTTTTTAACTCATCTATCACTCCAAAATTAACAGAAGACATTCTTCCATTTTCGAAATAACAATCTAATCCAGCATCATCAAAGCTTAATCTCTTTTCTCCCCAATCTTGTTTCTCTGTATCAGTTAATGTGTAGTTATGTTCTTTCATTAAATCAATTAATTGCTGTTCGGTTAACGAAAAAATTTTTTGTCCGAATAGCAATGTATCTTCATTATCAACCTCTACACTCCCAAACTTCATGGCGTTTTTATTATCGAAAAACAATGAGAAGCCTGAATTCCAATAATGATACACAGAACAAGATGTTTCTAAAATAGTATCATCTAATACTTGAATTTCTTCTGGTTTACCAAAAACTAACTCAGCGTCAACTGCTATACGCCAAAGTTTAATGTGCAAAATCCCTTTAATAAATTTATTTGAGGTGTAAAGTCCATAACTGACTATAAAAGTAACGCTAATAGCCAGTAAAAACAAGTCGAGAAAATAAATTAAAAAAAAAATAAAAAAAGTTTTGCAGGAATAAAAATCGTTTATATATTTGCAGCCCGAAAAGGAAACAACGTTCTTAAATTAATGATTCCGTAGCTCAGTTGGTAGAGCAATACACTTTTAATGTATGGGCCCTGGGTTCGAGTCCCAGCGGGATCACAATTTGTGAATCAAATCATTTTAAAGAACGTTTAAAGCCTCGTAAAACATAAGTTTTACGGGGCTTTTTTAATTTATACATATCAATACAAATCAAATCATTTTAAACCTTCTCGGTTACTAATTCGGTTACCTTTTTTATTCTCTATTTTCGTACCCGAATTTTACGTAAACCATTGATTCTATTGATGTTCAGAAGCACAAAGTTTGCCAAAACATATCAATTTATTAATGTTTAATCGGTTACTAAAATCGGGGCAAAATGAAAGTAAAACAAAACCTATCAATTCTTATTTGGGCTAACCATTCTAAAAAGGATAAAAACGGAATGGTTCCATTATATGCACGTATTACCATTGATGGCAAACGTGCCGAAATTTCTCTTTACAATAAAGTCAATCCCGAAAAATGGGATAAAGAAACCGGAACACTTAAAGGCAATGATTTGGAAACTAAAACTTTAAACAAACATTTGCTACAAGTTAAGTCCGATTTGAATGTGCACTTTATAAATTTAGGCATCACTAATCAAACCGTTAGTACACAAATGCTTAGCGATTCCTACCTTGGAAAAGAAACAAAACCAAAGGAAAAAACCTTAATGGATGTTTTTGAATACCATAATCGTAAGTTCAAAGAGAAAGCCGAACATGGTTCGGTTTCCTTAAAAACGTGGACACGTTTCGAAATACTTAAAAATAAGGTACTTAAGTTTATGGAGGCTAATTACAAGGAAAAAGACCGTAATCTAAGCCAAATTAAATATTCATTTGCCACCGATTTTGAGCATTATTTAATGATAACAGACAAACTTGCTACTAATACCCTAATGAAGTACATAAAAATGCTTAAAACGGTTTTAAATGTGGCAGTCTCCAATGAATGGATTCCTTCAAATCCTTTAATGAATTTCAAATGCACCTATTCGCCACCCGAAAGAAATGTTTTAACCCAAGCTGAAATTGATATTATAATCAATAAGCAAATGCCAAATAAACGCCTGGAGGAAATAAGAGATGTTTTCATTTTTGCCTGTTATACCGGTTATGCTTTCTCGGATATGGAAAAATTTGAGCTAAATGCAGTTACCGTTGGTATTGATGGAGAATATTGGTTAAAAACAAATAGGGTTAAAACTGATTCAGCTGAAAACGTGATGCTTTTAGATATTCCTTTAGGAATCATCAATAAATATAAAACACACGAGTATTGTTTGGCAAACAATAAATTGTTGCCAATCATTAGCAATCAACGCTATAATGGTTATTTGAAAGAACTAGCGGCAATTTGTGATATTAAAAAACACTTAACTTCTCACATTGCGCGTCACACTTTCGCAACAACGGTTACACTGGCAAATGGAATTTCATTAGAAAGTGTAAGCGCCATGCTTGGTCATGGTAGCATCAGAACCACTCAAATTTATGCTAAAGTGGTTCAATCAAAGCTTAGTAATGAAATGAAATTGCTTAAACAGAAATTAAATCCCACAATCAATTGTGAATTAATTAGTTCGGCTTCGGGTAACAATTAGTAAAAATAATAGTTATGAGTTTACATCTCATCTATTATTTTTATGAAACAACATGCTGAGAACTTGGCTAAACGCCTAAACACAGAGTTTCAAGAAATTGAAACTCTGTACCAGGATAAATTACCGATACTACTAAAAAAGGTTGAAGTTGCAAACATCATGGTTCAAGAACTCCAAACGCACGTTACTAAATACAAATTAATCCAATCCGAGAAAGAACAGGTTGTTTATTACAAATACTGTCTGCCTCTCATTCAAAAGTGGGTATTTGCTTATGAATTCATACATGTTATTGAAAAGGATGCTTTATTAGGCACACATGAAATGAAAGCCAATTATTTTAAAAATGCTCTTTACAAACTTAATAGCAGCTATAAAAAGCGAACAAATGAATTCACCTCAATTCGTCAAAACGACAAGCATTTTGAAGCTGCAACTTTAGTTTCATCAAACTTAAACAATGATATTATTTCGTTATTTGAGGCTCATTTTATAGCTGAAGAATATTTGATCAATCGTATTGCTCAATTAAAACTAAATGAAAGTTTGAACCCGGTTAATCAACCTGGTCCCTCAAATTATAAGTGGGCAAAAACAAAAACGGATTTAGTAGAATTATGCTACGCATTATTCTACGGAAATTGCATAATTGATTTAACCACACAAAAGCCAATACAATTAACAAAGCTCACTGCTCTGTTAGAAGCTGCATTTTCAGGTGAACTGAAAGATTATAAACGGTTATTCTCTGATGTAAAAAAACGTAGACAAAACGATTCGTTTACCAAATATTTACAGCAAACTATTCAACATCAAATCGAAATCCATTTCAAATAAAAAAATCATTACACATGTGGAATGTAATGTGGAAAGAAATAAAATAAACCAATGCAATTTTGCCTGTATAACATTAAAACAAGATAAAATGCAAATCGAAATTCTAACCAAAAACGACCTTAATCAATTCAAAACTGAATTGCTTGAAGAATTAAAAGTAATGATTAGCAAAACCAAGCCAGCTGCTAGTCAACAAAAGGAATGGCTCAAAAGCTATGAGGTAAGAAAGCTTTTAAACATTTCACCCGGTACTTTACAAACCATGCGTGTAAATGGTATTATAACTTATAGCAAGGTCGGCGGTATTTTTTACCATAGTTACGCAGATATATGTAAAGTATTAGAAGGTAAAAAGTAAAGCTTTGCAAATTAATTACATCAAACACGTAACAGCCGTTTTTTATAGAATGGCTGATGATGAAAGGCTTTCGCCTTTTCACATAAGCTTGTATTTTACACTTTTTCAATTTTGGAATTTAAACAGGTTTAAAAATCCTATCAGCATTGCACGACAAGAAACAATGCGCTTATCCAAAATTGGCTCTGTAAATACATATATAAAATGTATCAAAGAACTTGATAAATGGCAATATATAAAATACATCCCTTCACATAATCCGTTAAAAGGGAGTTTAGTCAACTTGTACAATTTTAATAATACTACCAATAATGCTACTGATATATCTAACGATAAAAGCAATAATAAAACTAGTGAGAAAACTACTGGTAAAACAAAAAAACAACTTGTGATACCTTCTTTAAACACTATAAACAATACAAACAATTTAAACACTTCAAACGGCAATCAAGCCATTTTAACTGAAAGTAATAATCTAATTTCTAAAAGTGATGAAACAAAAGAGGACAATAAAAGAAAAAAAGTTGCGCCAAAAAAAGAAAGTAAAAAGTTGCCCCAAAGGGTCAACTTCAATCCCCCAACATCAAAAGATGTTGTTGATTTCTTTACCTCCAAAATGTGCGCAGCATCTGAAGGTGAAAAGTTTTTCAATTACTTTGAGAGTAACGGTTGGTTAGTTGGTGGTAAAACCCCAATGAAAAACTGGCAAGCAGCTGCAAATAATTGGATAATGAACATTGATAAATTCAAAAACAATGGAACACATAAACAAGAAAGTAAATCAGGTGCTGCAGCAGGGCAACAAAACCACCGTGCCGGTCACCTCCACTCCACAGCAAACAAAGACTTTAGTGAGCCCCTATGATTATGAGAAAGTTTTTGAATTCGTACAAAAGAAAGGAAAACAAGATTTCGGTATAAATTTCACTATACATGAATCTGATAAACCAATTATTACCAAGCTGTTAGCCTATTTTCTGAGAGATGAAATAGTATGCACGCAGAACAATATTTCTTTACAAAAAGGCATTTTATTAAGTGGCCCTGTTGGTTGTGGTAAAACAACATTGATGCACTTAATGAAGTATTTTAATAACCAGCAACAAAGCATTTACTTATTAAAATCGTGCAGAGATATAAGCTTTGAATTTATAAAAGATGGTTACGATGTGATACATCGTTACACGCGGCAAAGCTATTACCGCAATGGTAATAACGAACTCCCAAAACACTATTGTTTTGATGATTTAGGCACAGAAAACAACCTTAAATATTATGGTAATGAATGTAATGTTATGGCTGAAATTCTTTTGAGTAGATATGATCAATTTATTGCTAAAAAATTGATTACCCACCTCACAACAAATTTGTCAGCTTCTGAAATAGAAAGCAGCTATGGCAACCGTATCCGTTCTCGTATGCGTGAACTTTTTAACTTAATTGCTTTTGATAATTCAGTTAAGGATAAAAGGATATAATGAATAACACAATAAGCTCATGGTTTTATTATTTGTCTTCTAACAACCCTCTTGGAATTTTCCGACCATTAACATTTGGGTCGTAATTTTCAATTAAGTAATAATAAATTTCACTATATAATCGTTTTTCAAAATTCCCATTAATGTATAATCTATTAAGTTCAATTAAATCATCAAGTAGGGATTTGTAGCCTAAAAAAATATTATCAGAAGGACATTTATTGTTGTAAAACAAAACATACAAATAAGGAAGTTTACTATAAGGTCGTATTGTAAAAATGTATATTGAATATCTCCTTTTATTGTATTTAACCTTTCCTCTATATACATATGAATAATAAGATAAATCACCATTTGTTTTAACTTTTACGTTTTCAGTAGAGTCAACAAATGTTTTTATTATTTGGTTCACTAAACTCGATTTATCTTGGGCTTTAACAAAACCAAGTAATAGACAAAAAGGAATAATTAATATATGTTTCAAGAGTTTAATTTTTTAAGTGACGTTTAATCATTCTGTAGAATAAAAGATATGCATATAGGCTCATTCTTGTAAAAAGTTCGATTCATTTTCAATTGAAGTGTATTTTTACTTATCACCGCATTTCCTTTCGCATTCATCCCGACTAAAAAATAATATGAAAGTTTTTCGTTTAAACTGTTAAAATTTTCTTGAACTTTAAAATTATCATCCCAAAATAATGTCAATACACTTTCGTCGATTTTATAATATGCCTTAATATTACACCAATATTTAGAATCAGATGTTTTTCCATTTGAAAAAACATATACCCGACCTGCATACCCCTTTTTTCTGTAATATCTATCCCACCTGGTCTTTCGCCTACTTTTATTTTTAAAATCATCAAATATTACTATTGGAGAAAAACCATTTGGAAATTTTATATTATTTCCACAACTATCTATTGAAATCAATTTCCATTTCCTAATAAAAATAGAATCGATAGCGTTGGATTCAATATTTTTCTGCGCAAAGGAAAAAAGCGGAAGAAATAATATGCATGTAATTTTAATTATTACTCTCATGGGTTGTTAATCTCTTTGCTGGGTTTGTTTTCTTAATTTGAAATTTAAAAAAACATCTTGAATTAGAGCAACTATTGTTTTATTATCTAGTTTGATGTTTTCAAATAATTAATTGTTTCTTTAAAATATGCATGGTCATGTTCAAGGGTATCCGAATAAACAATATACGTTTCCCCATTTGGAAGTACAAGAATTTCAAAATAGAACGGACTTTCTGAGTTCAACGAATAGCAGTTGCATTTACTCAATCTTTTCTCCAATTCTGCAGCATATTTTGTATCGATTGACAATTCAATAATTCCAAAATTTTGATCCCCAACACTATCATTTAGGCTAAAATTTATTGCATACATTGAACAACAATTCTGACGCATTTTCAACCCCAACTCCATATCCATATCCTCTACTGTACTTATATAAAAATTCCCCCCATATCCGTAATGTTTGAGGGAACGAAATGAAATTCTCTCAGAAAATTTATTATATAAAT
>JBBIUW010000080.1:0-8948 GCA_037440045.1 Sphingobacteriaceae bacterium | reverse complement strand
AAACACGGTCGGTAAACATAATTGGCACTTCCACTATTTTAAAACCTTTTTTATAAGCTCTGTATTTCATTTCAATTTGAAACGCATAACCCATAAAACGAACAGCATCTAAATCTATAGCTTGTAGTACTTTTTTACGGTAGCATTTAAATCCTGCGGTTGTATCTTTTACAGGAAGCCACAATACCACGCGTACATATACCGAAGCAAAATAGCTCATTAAAATACGTCCAATAGGCCAGTTACTTACTTTGCCTCCTTTGGTGTATCGAGATCCAACAGCTACATCTGCACCAGATTCGCAAGCCTCTAACAAACGGATTAAATCATTTGGGTTATGGCTAAAGTCACAATCCATTTCAAAAATAAAATCATAATCTCTTGCTAGAGCCCATTTAAACCCATGAATATAAGCAGTACCTAATCCTAATTTACCTTTGCGTTCTTCGATGTGTAGTTGATTAGGAAATTCTTTTTGAAGTTCTTTTACCTTAGTAGCAGTGCCATCTGGTGAGCCATCATCAACAATTAATAATTGAAATGCACGAGGTAAACCAAAAACAGTTCGAATCATTTTTTCGATGTTTTCAATTTCATTGTACGTGGGTATGATGACTAAACTTTTACTCATTTTATAGATTGCTAATATACTGTTTTGTTACATTATTTAAAGCGTCATTTTTGTGCATTTATTTTTAAATTCATGTTAAATTAGGTTAAGTATTCATGCGCTTTTCGACCTATATCTGTATTTAATGTCTCAAAATACGTAGCTTTGGTTATGCGAGTATTTATATTTATAATGCTATTCCTAAGTTTTGGTCACACATTGTTTAGTCAAGACTCGGTTCAGGTTGTTAATAAAACGACTGGAATGGCAAGTTTTTATGCTAAAAAATTTAATGGTAGAAAAACAAGTTCTGGTGAAAAATTCTCGAGTGATAGTTTGACCGCCGCCCATAAAAAGTTTAAATTTGGAACGTATGTTTTGGTGAGAAATCTAAAAAATGATTCCACAGTTGTTGTGAAAATTAATGATAGATTACCTCAAAAATCAAAACGAAGTATTGATTTAACTCTAAGAGCCGCTAAGCAGCTTAATTTTATTAAATCAGGACTAACAAAAGTAGAAATAACAGTATTGGACTCTTTAAACCATTAGTATGAGTAAGATTTTAATTAAAAATGCCACCATTGTAAATGAAGATGAAACATTTGTATCAGATGTATTAATCGACGGAAATATAATTGCTCAGATAGATAAAGATATTACAGATGATACTGCTAAAGTTATTGATGCATCTGGACTTGTATTAATGCCTGGGGCAATAGATGATCAAGTACACTTTAGAGAACCTGGTTTAACTCATAAAGGAGAAATATATACTGAAGCAAAAGCAGCGGTTGCTGGAGGCGTAACGTCATATATGGAAATGCCTAATACAGTTCCGCAAGCTGTTACCATTACTGAACTTGAAAAAAAATACGCAAGAGCAAAAGAGTGTTCGTTAGCAAATTACTCTTTCTTTATGGGAGGGACTAACGTAAATCTTGAAGAAACACTAAAGGTTGATTATAAAATGGTGTGTGGCTTAAAATTATTTATGGGCTCAAGTACGGGAGATATGTTGGTGGATAACGAAAAAACACTAGAAGGTTTTTTCTCAAAATCAAATGCGCTAATTGCAACACATTGCGAGTATGATCCAATGATTAAAGAAAACCAAAAAAGAATAGTGGAGGAGTATGGAGAGGATATCCCAGCTTATTTTCATCCTATTATTCGTAATGATGAAGCTTGTTTCAAGTCATCATCATTTGCGGTAGCATTGGCAAAAAAATACAATACACGTTTACATATTTTGCATATTTCATCAGCTAAAGAGTTGGATTTATTCACCAATAAAATTCCATTAAAACAAAAACGTATTACAGCCGAAGCTTGTATCCATCATTTATGGTTTAATGATGAGGATTACAAAAAGAAAGGAAATTTTATTAAATGGAATCCATCTGTAAAAACAGAATACGATAGAGCAAATATTTTTGAAGCCGTATTAGATGGGCGCATAGATGTTATAGCAACAGATAATGCACCTCATACCATTGAAGAAAAAAGTTTACCATATTTAAAAGCACCTAGTGGTGGACCATTGGTACAGCATGCGATTTTAGCTATGTTGGAGTTTTATAAACAACAAAAAATTACTTTAGAAATGATTGTGCGTAAAATGTCGCACAACGTGGCTGATATTTTTAAAATCGAAAAACGAGGATATATTCGCGAGGGTTATTATGCGGATTTAGTATTAGTAGATTTAAATAAAACAACAGAAGTCACTAAGCCCTCTTTGTTATATAAATGCGGCTGGAGCCCATTTGAAGGCTACTCATTTTCGTCAAGCATTAATAAAACGTTTGTAAACGGTCATTTGGTTTACGATAACGGAACATTTGATGAAAGTAAAAAAGGAGAAAGAATGACGTTTAAGAGGGATTAATTCTGACTAAACAAACTATCTACAAACTCAGTACGATTAAATACTTGTAGATCTTCCATTTTTTCGCCTACGCCAATATATTTTACAGGGATTTTAAATTCGTCTGAAATACCAATAACAACACCACCTTTAGCTGTTCCATCTAGTTTGGTTAGTGCTAATGCACTAACATCTGTAGCAGCTGTAAATTGCTTACATTGTTCAATGGCATTTTGTCCAGTACTTGCATCCAAAACTAATAATACATCATGTGGCGCATCAGGAATAACCTTTTTCATCACGTTTTTAATTTTCGTTAACTCATTCATTAAGTTAATTTTATTATGTAAACGTCCAGCTGTATCAATAATAACTATATCTGCACCTTTTGCTTTAGCACTACTTAAGGTGTCAAATGCTACACTAGCAGGGTCAGCATTCATTCCTTGCGAAACAATATCAACACCAACGCGTTGGCTCCAAATAGTTAATTGCTCAACTGCGGCAGCTCTAAAAGTATCAGCAGCACCTAAAACCACTTTGTAGCCAGCTGTTTTAAATTGATGAGATAATTTTCCGATAGTCGTTGTTTTACCAACGCCATTCACACCAACTACCATAATAACATAAGGCGTTTTTTCACCATTAGCTTGAGGTGGTAATTTTGGAATTTCAAATGATACCGCATCTGTTGAATTATTTTCAGTTAAAAGTGCGGCTACTTCTTCTTTTAATAAATTATTTAATTCACTTGTCCCAACATATTTATCTTGAGCGACACGAGCTTCAATTCGTTTAATAATTTTTAAAGTGGTATTAACACCAACATCTCCTGTAATTAATACTTCTTCTAAATTATCTAATACATCCGCATCAACTGTAGATTTTCCTGCAACCGCTTTCGCTAATTTGCCAAAAAAACTTTCTTTGGTTTTAGATAAACCTTCGTTTAATGTTTCTTTTTCTTTTTTACCAAATATCTTATCAAAAAATCCCATAGTGTTGTTTAGTGACTACAAATGTATTAAAATAAAATGGAACGCAGGTAACGCTGATTATTATGATTTTGATGATTATTGTTTCTTAATGTTTTAAAGTTGCTTACATTTTTATTTAAAAAGAATCATCTCAATTTTAATGAATCTGCAACATCAGTGTTCTATTTTACACAAAACAAAAAAGCTCTTTCATTACTGAAAGAGCTCTCTTAAATATTGGAAAGCAATTTATTTTTTTAAAAAATCTGCTACTAATTCGTTTTGAACGATTTCCTCTCTAAAAGCATAAGCACCAGTTTTTGGTGACTTAATTACTTTAATCACTTTTGTAAAGCTATTTCCTTTACCAGTTTTTAACGTTGCAACTACCTTCTTTGCCATTGTATATAGATTTTAATGGATTATTTAATTTCTTTATGAACAGTCATTTTCTTTAAAATTGGGTTGTATTTTTTCAACTCAATTCTATCAGGAGTGTTCTTTTTGTTTTTTGTAGTAATATAACGAGAAGTTCCGTGTTTACCACTGTCTTTGTGCTCTGTGCACTCTAAAATTACTTGAATTCTATTTCCTTTTTTTGCCATTTTCTCTTTTATTTATTGAATTAAGCTAAAATTCCGCCTTCTACAGCTTCTTTTAAACAAGCAAAAATTCCTTTTTTGTTAATATTTTTGATAGCTGATGTAGAAACACGAAGTGTTACCCACTCACCAGTATCTGGAACAAAAAACTTTTTTGTTTTTAAGTTTACTTTGAATTGGCGACGAGTTTTAGTATTAGAGAAAGAAACGTGGTTTCCTTTCATCGCTTTTTTACCTGTTAATTGACAAATACGTGACATGCTATTATTTAATTAAATGTGTTTTCCCTTAAAATGGGGACGCAAATATAGTATTTCTTTTTTAACCCACAAAAAAATGTAAGTTTTTTTCGGAAAATCTTATACTTGCGTCCAAATTTTACCTAAATTTTATTTAGAAAAACGTTTTTTGCGTTCTCCACCTTCGCGGTTTCCACCAAACGTTTTTTCATTTCCTGCTCTATCAAACGAACGTTTTTCACCACCTCCGTATGATTTACGTTCTCCGCCTTCTCTGTTTCCTCCAAAAGATGAACGACGTTCTCCACCACCGTATGAACGTCCTCTGTCTTCTCTAGAACCTCCACCGTATGAACGTTTTTCACCATAACCACCACCAGATGGTTTAGCTTTAGAAACTTCAAAACTTATAGGGCGAGCATTGAATTCTATACCAGCTTTGTTTAAAGCTAAGAATTGGTCCATGTATTTATTTTCAGTTTCAAAGAATGAGAATGAATTTTTAACATCAATATTAAAAATCATACGTCCTTGAATGTTTGAAATCTCAACTAAGAAATCTTTAATCGAGTTACGGTTAAAGCCATCTAATTGCCCCATGTTAACGAAGAAACGAGTTGTTTTTCCATTGTTACCACCTTCGTTAGAGATATTTAAATCTTGAGAATTTTGGTAGTAAGTATAGAAACGGTTAAACTCTTCAGAAACAAAACGTTTAATTAATTCCTCCTTAGATAAATCTTTTAATTCATCGTAAATTTTTGGAAGATATTTTTCAATTTCATCATCTTTTACTTCTACATTATGTAATTTATTTACTAAGTGAAATAATTGTTTTTCACACACTGCAGCACCGTCTGGAACTGCTGCTTTTGTAAATGTATTTTGGATGATACGTTCAATATCTCTGATTTTACCAGCTTCACGAGGAGTTACAATAGCAATAGCAATACCTGTTTTACCAGCACGCCCAGTACGCCCAGAACGGTGTGTATAGTTTTCAGCCTCTTCAGGTAAATTGTAGTTAATAACATGTGTTACGTTATTTACATCAATACCACGAGCTGCCACATCTGTAGCTACTAACATTTGTAAAGTACGGCTACGGAAACGTTTCATTACTAAATCACGTTGAGCCTGAGATAAATCTCCGTGTAATGCATCAGCATTATATCCGTCTTTAATTAAGTTATCAGCAACTTCTTGTGTTTCTGCTTTTGTACGACAAAAAACAATACCAAAGATATCTGGATAAAAATCGGCAATACGTTTTAAGGCCGCATAACGATCACGTTGATTTACTGTATAGTAAATATGTTGAATGTTTTCGTTACCTGAATTCTTTTTACCTACAGAAATTTCTAAAGGAGACTCCATGTATTTACTAGCAATACGCTCAACTTCGCGAGGCATTGTTGCAGAGAATAGCCATGTGTTTTTTGTAGGAGGTGTGTTACTTAAAATTTCATCTAAATCATCTTTAAAACCCATGTTTAACATCTCATCAGCTTCATCTAATACAACTACATCTACATGAGATAAGTCAATAGCTTTACGCTCAATTAAATCAATTAAACGGCCTGGAGTTGCCACAACAACTTGAGAGCCTGATTTTAAATCACGGATTTGACCCATAATTGGCGCACCACCATAAACAGCAGTTACTTTTAATCCGTTTAAAAATTTAGAATAGTTTATTAAATCTTTACTAATTTGTACACATAACTCACGAGTTGGTGCTAATACAAGTGCTTGTGTATTTCTATCGTTTAAGTTTAATTTGGTTAATAAAGGCAGACCAAAAGCTGCAGTTTTTCCTGTTCCTGTTTGTGCTAATGCTACCATGTCGGTAGATTTTCCTTGCAACTGAGGAATAGTTTGTTCTTGGATAGGCGTAGGATTCTCGAAGCCCATCTCGGTCACGGCTTTTAGGAGCATTGGCTCCAAGCCTAATTCTTGAAATGTCATTTGTTTTTGTTTAAATTATTATTACTAACTGCTTATAGATTTAATTTCCGCAGTAGCTGTAACCATTTTATAGCCCGACGTAGGTGCGATTACAATGTTTGGATGCAAATATTAAATCAATTGCGGTGCAAATGTAATACTTTTTTAGTTAATAACAAAATATTAACAATTTTATATTTACGTTTTAGGGATTAAAAATAGGGTTTATCCCTTTATGAATGGGCAATTGGCTATCCTTTATTTTTTATTTTTTTAGTATATAAAGCAAGAGCTTTGAGTTATATTTGCACCATGTTAATGTTATCTAAAAATAAAATTATTTTTTTACTAGCCTTCTGTTTTTTTGTGTCAAACATTTTTTCGCAGCATAAAAAATATGAGGAAGGTATGAAATATCAATTGGCGGCTTTAGATACAGCAAAGGGTAGCTCTGAATATAAACAAGTGGCTTCGGGATTTGAACAAATTGCAGAGCAAGAAAAAAAAGAATGGTTGCCATATTACTATACAGGTATTTGTTACACCTTAATTGCCTTAGAGAAAAAAGGGAAAGATATTGATACATGGTGTGATAAAGCAGAATACTTTTGCAATAAAGCAGATTCTATCAGTGAGAATAATTCGGAAGTAAAGGTTTTGAAATCAATGATTGCGGCAGCAAGAATATCGGTTCATAAAGTGCAACGTGGACAAAAATACGGGGCTATAGCTTTAAAACTTGCAGATGAAGCAATTAAGTTAAATGCTAAAAATCCACGAGCGTATTTACAAAAAGCTACTATTATTTATCATACACCAGAAGCATTTGGAGGTGGTGCGAAAAAAGCAAAATCTCATGCCGAATTAGCTGTAGAAAAGTTTAATTCTTTTAAAAAAGAAAGTTCAATAACTCCGCATTGGGGAAAACCACGAGCTGAAAAATTACTTAAAGAATGTTTATCTCAAGCAACAGCTCAAAAATAGTTTAATATGGAAACAGAAAGAGAAAAACAACTTTGGGAATTGGCTAAAAAACGTTCAACATTTAAACGTTATTTTTATGCTTATTTAATTTTAACTGCTTCGTTTTGGATTTTTTGGTTTTTCACAGATCATCAAAATCCAGATTCAGGTTTACCTTGGCCTATGTTTCCTACACTTACGTTAGCGGTTGTATTAGCTTATAGATTTATTAATGTGTATGTGTTTTTAAATCACAATTCAATAGAAAGAGAATACGAAAGGTTAACTAAAAAGAATCAAGAATAAAAAAGGGAAGATTTAATCTTCCCTTTTTTATTACTTCATAAACTTTTGTTTTACATCGCTGTAAGTTGGGAAATTATTATGATGCCAGTTCATAATAATTGTTCCATCTTTAATTAAAATTAAACCAGGATTAGCTCTTACCATTGTTTTTAAAACAATACCATCTGCTTGAGCAAAATCATACATAGCTTGATGTTTATGTTTATAATCATCAATTTGTTTTGCATCTCCAGCGGTTAATGCTAATACTTTTTTATGATCTGCTGTGGCTAATTTATACAAGTCGTTTATTTTAGCGTGTAATGTTTCATCATCTTCTGTTTTGGTTAAATCGTAACAAATAAGTAAAAACATATAATCTTTATTATTTAAGATACTGTCTTTTAAATCAACTCCATCTAACGACATTATTGAAAAATCTACAATTTTAGGAGGGTTTACAGCATCGTGAATTAAAACATTATCTGTTGCTACCCATTTCCAATTTAATGTATCTTGCCAAGGATAATTTTGCATATTAAAATGCTCTTGTTTTCCTGTTTTAATGTTTTCGTAAATAAAGCCTGATTCGTATTCTGCTGGTTTGTAATCAGCTCCTGCTTTCATATTATCTTTTATATTCATACCAATTGCATAAGGTCTAAAATCTAATGGAGGTAAATTACGATAAGCGTATATAGGAAACGCAAAAGATAATACAATGGCTATAATGGTTAGTGAGGTTGTAATTAAATCACTAAATAATTCGTTTACTTGTTCTTTACAAACCAATAATTGAGTAATTAAAATCATTAACACAACATCTTTCCAAAAACTTGTCCAAGGCTTCAATACTAAGAAATCGCCAAAGCATCCACAAGTAGTTACTTTGTTATAACAAGCCGAATAAAACGTTAGGAAAGTGAAAAATGCAATTTGAGAAAATAATAACCATAACGTAAGATTACGTTTATAACCAACTAACAACATAAAGCCTAAAGCCATTTCGCTAACACATAATACAATAGCTAATGGTAATGCAATATGAGCAAAGCTTTCAAAAATACCTAAACCCGAATCGGCCTTAAATACTTCAAAATATTCTTGTAGTTTATAGCTAAAACCCAAAGGGTCGTTAGCTTTTATAAAACCTGAAAAAATAAATAAACCTCCTACTAAAAAACGAGAGAGATGAGTAATAATAGGGAATTTATTTAATAAACCTTCACCATTAACTATTAAAAATAAAATGCCTAATACAATACCAATGGTTGTTTTACTAAAGCAGGCAGGGGTTATGTAAAATAAAAATGCCGCTAAACCAAGTGACCAAATAGCACGAAATATTTTTGATGATAAGAATTTTTTCATTTTGGATAGTATTTAATTCTCTAATGTATTACCAATACAACTAAGAAAAAAGTGAGTTTAAATTTTTTAACTAACAATGCAGGT
>JBBIUW010000079.1:0-9008 GCA_037440045.1 Sphingobacteriaceae bacterium | reverse complement strand
CAACCAGAGAGAAAGCAGGATTTTGGCAGAATGGGAGCTGAAGCCGAAGCCTCTTAAGATAAATATTTTCACACCAAAAGGCTTTTTTGAGGATTTCAAGAACAAGGGCATACCAACTGATTATCCTTTCGCAATTAAGCCTTCTGAATTATCTGCAATGGGTATGACTGCGGGTAATATTACTTCAATCTCTTTTAGTACATCAACATTACCTAACCCTAATACTCCAATTACGGATTACAATGTTCAAATAGCTGCTACAACAAATACAGCATTAAGCGCATTTACTACTACTGGTTTAACAAACGTTTACGGACCAACAACTGTAACTGCTGCAGTAGGATTAAATACAATTACTTTCACTACTCCTTATAACTGGGATGGTGTATCTAATATCATTATTGACATCAGACAAACGGAGTTCTTTGGAAGTGCAAATGCTCAAACATATTACACTACAACAACAAACAACTCTGTATTATATGCATATACTACTTCAAGCAATGCTTCATTCTGGACTTCTAACCCTGCCCCTACAACATCAACAAGCAGACCTAATATTAGCTTTGGTCAACCAGCTGGTGTAACATATAATTGGGGTCCAGCGTCTGGATTATCGGCTACTACAGTTGCTAACCCAACTGTTGCGTCGTTAAATAATACATCAGTATATACAGTATCTGTTACCAATACTTCAACTGGTTGTATCGCAAAAGACACAATTAACTTAGTCGTGAAATCAACTCCTCTTCCTAATTTGGGCAACGATACACTTTTCTGTAATTTACCAGTTTCAATAAATGCAAATACAACAGCTAACAGTTACTTATGGAACAATGGTTCAATTTCTTCTAGTGTAAACGTAACAACTCCAGGTAAATATTGGGTAAGAGCAACAAATACAAATGGATGTTCTGCTTCTGATACATTATTAGTAACATTAGGAAGTACTCCAATTGTAACTTTAGGAGCAGATACAGCATATTGTGTAGGTAGCACTATTAGATTATATGCAGGTTTTGTTTCAGGAAATACTTATTTATGGAGCACTGGCTCAACAGCATCATCAATTACAGTTGGTACAACAGGAACCTATTCTGTAATGGTTACCAATACCGATGGTTGTAAAGCATCTGATGTAATTAATGTAACATCCAAACCATTACCAAATGTATCTTTAGTATTTACTGGTCAAACTAAATTCTGTCCTACAGATTTAAACGGAAGACCTTTAACAGAAGGAACACCAAGTGGTGGAACTTATATTGGTGGAGGTGTAACAGGAAATACATTCTTCCCTAATCAAGCAGCTCAAGGAACGCACATCATTATATACAACTACACTGGTCCAAATGGATGTTCAAATACTGCTAAAGACACATTAATTGTAAATGCATGTGTTGGTATTGAAGAATTAGCTGATAATATTGGATTAAACGTTTACCCTAATCCAAATACTGGAACATTTACTTTAGAGATAAATGCTAATACTGATATTGATGGTAAATTATCGATTACTTCTGTAGATGGTAAATTAGTTTACAACGAATTTGTTTCTGGAAATGGATTAATTACTAAATCTATCAATATATCTGATTTAGCAGAAGGAATTTATTATTTAAGAGTAGAAACTAAAACTGCTGTTAAGACTTATAAAATTCTTAAGCAATAAGAACTATTTTTAAGTTTGTTTAAAACGTCTCGAAAATTTCGAGACGTTTTTTTTGTAATTCAAATTTTAATCTATTTATTTGTACCGCATTAAATGAAAAACATCCTTTACATAAAATCTAAATGTAAACGTAAGGCTCGCCCGAGCCATATTTAATTTCGTGTTCAGAAACCATAGATTGGTTTCCTCACATCAGCAAAACATCCAGTAAACTTTATTAAACTAAAATGCTATTGTAGCAAAAATCTTTATTTACAAAAATTATGAATATTTTAAAATTTGGGGGAACTAGTGTAGGAAGTGCAGAAAGAATGAAAGCATTAGTTTCGTTAATTTCAAACTCAGACAAAAAAATTGTTGTTTTATCAGCAATAAGTGGTACAACAAATACGCTCGTTGAAATTTGTAACTCACTATACCAAAAGGAACATCATAAAGCCAATGAAATTATTAATACTTTAGAAAGTAAATATTTCGAAGAAGTTGAAAAACTATATTCAACTGATGAATATAAAACAAAAGGCAACGATTTAATAAAAAATCATTTTAACCATTTACGTTCATTTACATTAGATATGTTTACTGTAAATGAAGAAAAAGCAATTTTAGCGCAGGGAGAACTACTCAGCACTGCTTTATTTTATTTTCACTTACAGGAAATAGGAATTGAATCTGCATTACTACCCGCATTAAATTTCATGCGAATTGATGAAAATGATGGGCCTCAATTAAGTTATATAGAAAAAAATATACAAGTAGAATTAGATAAATATCCATCAACCAATTTATTTATTACACAAGGATATATTTGCCGAAACGCTTTTGGTGAAATTGATAATTTAAAACGAGGAGGAAGCGATTACACAGCTTCGATTATAGGTGCTGCCATTAAAGCTAATGAAGTTCAAATTTGGACAGACATTGACGGCATGCGTAATAACGATCCACGTATTGTATCAAAAACACATCCTATACATGAATTAAGTTTTGATGAGGCAGCTGAACTAGCTTACTTTGGTGCAAAAATACTACATCCAACCTGTATTTTACCAGCACAAAAAAGAAATATCCCTGTATTATTGAAAAACACGATGCAACCTGATGCGTTAGGTACTAGAATTTCAAATATCAATCCAAAAGAGGGTATAAAAGCAGTAGCCGCTAAAGATGGTATCTGTGCCATTAATATTAAAAGTGATCGAATGCTATTGGCTCATGGTTTTTTACGTGCAGTATTCGAAATATTTGAGAGATACAAAACTTCTATTGATATGATTACAACTTCTGAAATAGCTGTATCATTAACTATTGACAACACCAAGTTTTTAAATGAAATAAAAAAAGAATTAGAAGAGTTTGCAAATGTTGAAATAGAACAAGAACAAACTATTATTTGTATTGTAGGTAATTTGCCAAAAGATAAAGCTGGATTTGGATTTAAAGTTTTAGAATCGTTAAAAGACATTCCTCTTCGAATGGTATCATATGGTGGTAGCTCCAATAACATAAGCGTCTTGGTGGATTCTAAATTAAAAAAAGAAGCTTTAGTAGCACTAAATAAAGGATTGTTTGGATACTAAAATACAGCATTATGATTTCGGAAAATATAATTAAAAAAATATCTCAGCATAAAACTCCTTTCTATTTATATGATTTGGATCTATTACAAAAAACAATAGATTCAGTAAAAACGGAAAGTTTAAAATACAACTATCATGTTCATTATGCGTTTAAAGCAAATGTAAATTCTAAAATAATCAACCTGATAAAAAATAATTCATTAGGTGCTGATTGTGTTAGCGGTAACGAGGTAAAATGTGCAATTGAAAACGGATTTTCTCCATCTAAAATAGTGTTTGCAGGTGTTGGAAAAAGTGATGATGAGATAAATTACGCATTAGAAAATAATATTTTTTGTTTTAATTGCGAAAGTTTGCAGGAACTAGAAGTAATAAATGAATTAGCAATTAAACAAAATAAAATAGCATCAATTGCCTTGCGCATTAACCCTAATGTAGATGCACATACACATAAATATATCACTACTGGATTAGAAGAAAATAAATTCGGAATTAATCCATATGAATTTGAATCAGTCATAGAAAAGATTAAAACTCTAATCAATATTAAATTAATAGGGCTTCACTTTCACATAGGTTCGCAAATAACAGACTTAACTCCTTTTAAAAAATTATGTACGCGTGTTAATGAAATAAATTCTTTCTTTTTAAACAAAGGATTTGATTTACCTATAATTAACGTAGGCGGAGGAATAGGAATTAATTACCATGAACCTGATAAAGAATCTATTATTTATTTTGCCTCATATTTTAAGGTATTCAAAGATTTTATAGAATTAAGAAAAAATCAAGAATTACATTTCGAATTAGGAAGAGCAATTGTTGCTCAATGCGGTAGTTTAATTAGTAAGGTTCTGTACATTAAGAATGGGATAAATACAAATTTTGCCATCTTAGATGCGGGTATGACTGAACTAATAAGACCTGCTTTATATCAAGCATATCATAAAATCGAAAATATTTCGTCTATTTCCAAAACCATTTTAAAATATGATGTTGTAGGTCCTATATGTGAAAGCAGTGATTGTTTTGGCAAAGCAGTTGAATTACCTGAAACAAAACGTGGAGATCTTATAGCTATAAGAAGTGCGGGTGCTTACGGTGAAGTAATGGCGAGCAGATATAATTTACGAGATGAAGTACGAAGTTATTTTAACGAGTAATAATTGTAAATTCTAAGATTAAGTTTTTTGCTTTTTCTTTTTTGCAGCAGGAAACAAAATATTATTTAATATTAATCTATAACCTGGCGAGTTAGGATGTAAACTTAAATCCGTTGGAGGATCCTCTACTCTATGTTCGTAATCTTCTGGATCGTGTCCTCCATAAAAAGTCCAAGTGCCTTTACCATGGTCGCCATGAATATAACGTGCTTCGTTATATGCTTTAGATTCGCCCAGTATCAGAATATTTTTTTTGATATATGTTTTTGTAAATGCTGTGGTTTGCCCGTAAAATCCTTTTATGGTTTGCTCATGGTTTTGGCATAGCATTGTAGGAACAGGGTCCCATTTCGCAGAAAAATCAAACAAGGTAAACACATCATTATCTTTTGTCATACCATACTGACGACGAGGTGTGGTAGCATCAATTGTAGAAAATTCATACTCATATGGATTTGTACTTAATTGATACTTTTCAAAAGCATAACCTTTTGAATAATCAATTTTTTTGTTCATGGCAGGGTCTGCGGGGTCGTGATCAAACATGGTTTCACAAATATCAATTCCTTCTGCTGCCAATGCTATATCGTAACTATCTGTGGCACTACACATCGCAAACAAAAATCCTCCAGTAAACACATAATCATTTATTTTTTTTGCTACTGCTAGTTTTAGCTGAGATACTTTATCAAACCCTAATTTCTTTGCTCGCTCCTCATTATCCTTCACTTCATTTTGATACCAAGCTGTTTGATGAAACCCTCCATAAAATCTTCCATATTGTCCTGTAAAATCTTCGTGATGTAAATGCAACCAATCATAATCTTTTAATTTATCAGCCATTATTTCTTCATCATAAACAACATCATAAGGTATTTCTGCATACTTCAAAACAAGTGTTACCGCGTCGTCCCACGGTTGTTTAATTTTAGGAGAATACACTGCTATTTTAGGCGCCTTTTCTAGTTTAACAGCATCTTGATTAACCTCTGGGTTAGCTATATCTGCTAATATTCCATTGGCTTGTGCATCAGAAATCACTTCATAACTTATCCCTCTAATAGTGCACTCATTTGTTACTGGCTTTGAATTTGGAATTAAAAAGCTACCACCGCGATAATTTGTTAACCATTGTATTTCCAATTCTCCTTTTAAACTCCAATAA
The DNA here is from genome assembly GCA_037440045.1 of Sphingobacteriaceae bacterium. Lineage (GTDB taxonomy): Bacteria > Bacteroidota > Bacteroidia > B-17B0 > Aurantibacillaceae > UBA4416. Next base: position 3,428 of record JBBIUW010000079.1, on the reverse strand, counting down.
GCAATGCCGTATGCCTTTAGGTGATTTTTTTGAGTATCATCCATAGGTATTAAAATGTAACTGCTAAAACCTTTAACAGTTAACAAAATAAATAATGGTATTAGAAACACTTTTTTCATTAGAACTAAGATAGTAAATCCTTTACTTTTGACTCGTTAATAGCTGTTAAATTATTAACCGTGATATACTCTTGAAAATACGATTAAACCGTTATTTATTTGAAGAACTTCTCCTACTGACAAATCCTCTTCTCCTTCAACATGTCTAATATATTCCATAAACACTTGTTCTTCATCTGCTGTAAGCTTAATCACTTCGTATTGCAAACTTGGCAATCTGTCAAAAGCATCCTGCCACCATTCTCTTAAGGCAGATTTTCCTTTTATTAAACCCTGAGTTTCAGGTTTTCTAATTTTTAATTTAGGGCTAAAATGTTGAGCATTGTCATCATAAAGAGATAATAAATTTTCTAAATGATGCTCGTTAAATGCTTGAAACCACTTAGTGGCAATTTGTTTATTATTTTGAGCAGACATATTGTAAATATAATTACCGTAAATGTAATTATTAATTTAAACCTCTTTATCTTTAACCTGTTTAAATATTATGGGATATAAGAGTTTAAAAGACTGTTTAGATGATTTAGAAAAAAACAATCATCTTATACGAATAAAAGAAGAAGTAGATCCTAATTTGGAGATGGCATCTATCCATTTACGTGTTCACGAAATGGGTGGACCTGCGTTATTATTTGAAAACGTTAAAGGGACTCAATTTCATTGTGCTTCCAATATTTTTGGAACGCTAGATAGAAGTAAATTTATTTTCCGAGATACACTCGAAAAAATTCAAACTCTTATCGAAATAAAAAATAATCCTGTTAAAGCCCTTAAAAATCCTTTTAAGTATGCGAATGTATCATTAACAGCACTATCAGCTCTACCTTTAAAAAACCCTTTATCTAAGCCTGTTTTATTCAAAGAAACGACTATCGATAAAATTCCATTAATAAAACATTGGCCTTTAGATGGAGGTGCATTTGTTACATTACCTCAAGTATATAGCGAGGATATTGATAAGCCAGGCATCATGAATTCTAATTTAGGCATGTATCGTATACAATTAAATGGTAATGATTATATTTTAAATAAAGAAATTGGTTTGCATTACCAATTGCACCGTGGTATTGGAGTTCATCAAAGTAAAGCTAATAAGCTCAATAAACCTCTAAAAGTATCTATTTTTATTGGTGGTCCACCAAGTCATACTGTAGCGGCTGTTATGCCATTACCTGAAGGTTTGAGCGAAATGACATTTGCGGGAGCATTGGGAAATAGAAGATTTAGACATACTTATGTAGATGGTTTTTGTATTAGTACAGATGCAGATTTTGTAATTACAGGAGAAGTGTATCCTAACGAAAATAAACCGGAAGGTCCTTTTGGAGATCATTTAGGTTATTATAGCTTAAAGCATGACTTCCCATTAATGCGCGTTCATAAAGTTTATCATCGAGAAAATGCTGTTTGGCCATTTACGGTTGTTGGTCGTCCACCGCAAGAAGATACAAGCTTTGGACAAATCATTCATGAGTTAACAAGAAATGCTATTAAGCATGAATTACCTGGTGTTAAAGAAGTACATGCTGTTGATGCAGCTGGTGTCCATCCGTTATTATTAGCTATAGGTAGCGAACGTTACACGCCATACAATCAAACCAAACAACCCGCAGAATTGTTAACCATTGCCAATCATATTTTAGGTAAAGGACAATTAAGCTTAGCTAAATATTTATTTATTACTGCAGATGAAACAAATAAAATTTCTACTCACAACGAAGAAGAATTTTATAAATATATTTTAGAGCGAATTAATTTAAAACGTGATTTACATTTTTACACTAATACAAGTATTGATACTTTAGATTATAGTGGTACTGGGTTGAATACAGGTAGTAAATTGGTTGTAGCTGCTTATGGAGAGAAAATCCGCGAACTATCTTCAACAATTAACTCACAAATTCAAACTATACATTCATTCTCTAATCCTAACGTTGCATTCCCTGGTGTACTAGTTCTTCAAGGAAATAAATTTGTTGATTACACTAAAGCAAAAAAAGAATTTGAAGATTTTAATCAAGAAATTAATTCCAAAAATATTGATTTAAAAGGTTTCCCAATGATTGTATTGGTTGATGATTCAACTTTCACAGCTGCAACTCTTAAAAATTGGTTATGGATTACATTTACTCGTTCTAATCCAAGTCATGATATATATGGAATTAATTCATTTACTGAATTTAAACACTTTGGTTGCGACAATCTTATTATTGATGCTCGTGTGAAGCCACATCATGCTCCTGCATTAGAAAAAATACCAGAAATAGAAAAACGAGTAGATAAGTTATTTGAAAAAGGCGGCAGTTTACATTCCTTAAAATAAGTCACAAAAAAACCTCTTGATTTCTCAAGAGGTTTTTTATTTCTATTAGATTAAATTAGAAATGCCATAAGTCATGTTCCCATTTAAAAATATCATTTTTAATTCGATCAGATTCTAATAAAGCATCTATACCTTTTGAATAACGATCAATCGCTCTATCATAAACGTTAGTTTCTTTTGTAGCAATTGAAGAGAACTGACGTTTCCAGAAAATATCTTCAAACGTTCTACGTTCAGCATCATTTTTAGCATTATAAACTTCGTGCTTAGCAAAGAAAGGACGACATGCAGGGAAATATGTATAGAACATATTAAACTCACCGATATCTTCTTTCCCTGGTTTTAAAGCATTAAAGCCCATTGCTAAAATACGAACTTCTAATACAGATTTTTGTTTATCAAAAAACCAATCTTCTTTTAAATCTAAAGATGTAAAGTTTCCGTAAATCCAAGTAGAATCAACTACTCCTGGTTTTCTAACCATTACAGAACTTCCATCTGGCAAGAACTCTTCTACGTCAACAGTATCACCTTGAATCACAATTTTATTTCTAATTGCTGATAATTCGTAAGGTTGTAAAAACTCCTCATCAACAAAAGCAATAATTTGTCCACTTAAAATGTACTTTAATATTAATTGCATTAAAGAAATTCTACTAGTAACTGCTTCAGTAGGATAATATAATTGCTGATTTTGTTTTTCGCGCATATCTAACTTTCTCCAAACGCGTTTTTCCCAATTCACATCACCTTCACGTAAATGTGTGTAAGGAATAAAACGTCTATTTGTCGAATTTTCCTTATCATAAATTCCATCCCTGTAATCTCCAGGTTGAAATACTCCAGGCTGAGCCTTTGCATTTAAAGCTGTAATAAAGAACACAGCTAAAAAAAACATATTTTTGAAATTTATCATAGTATTAGATTTTTAGAATTATCAATTTTATTATTTAAGAACTTTAATACCAACAGTTGTAGATGTTGTT
>JBBIUW010000078.1:0-9071 GCA_037440045.1 Sphingobacteriaceae bacterium | reverse complement strand
TATATTGTTTATGAGCAATCACATTTCTAATAATACGATGAGCGGGATTTTCGCCAGGTTTAACAACTACTTCCAATAAATTAACTCCTTCTAAAACCATTGGCATATTTATAACCTGACTCTCGCCTCGTTTTATTGCCCTTGTTAATTTTTTATAACTAACATAAGAAGCCACAATAGAATCGCCCAATTTTGAGGTAGTGATAGAATAATTTCCATCAAAATCGGTGGTTGCTCCCACCGTTGTTCCTTTTATTAAAACAGGCACAAAGGGTAATGGTTCTTTTGATTCAGAATCAAACACTTTACCCGTAATGGTATAGTTTTGAGAAAATGAAAAAAGGCTAACGCAAAATAAAGCGATGAATATGTAAATTTTACGGTTTTTCTTCATTTTAAAAAGTAGACTTAAAAGTAAGAATAAGTTCGAAACTCTTCAACTTTATTTTATAAAAAATGTTTATACTTGAAGTAGCATTTTTATGATAAAATACGACGCAGTAATAATAGGAAGTGGCATGGGCGGCTTATGCTGTGCATATATATTGGCCAAAGAAGGCATGAAGATTTGTGTACTTGAAAAAAACAGGCAAATTGGTGGCTCATTACAAATTTATAGCAGAGATAAAACCATTTTTGAAACAGGTGTTCATTATATTGGTGGGCTAGACGACGGACAAAATTTAAATTCATACTTTAAATATTTTGGTTTAATGCAAGAGTTAAAATTGCATAAACTAGATGAAGATGGGTATGATATGATTTCTTTTAAAGGAGATGATAAAGTTTATCCTCATGCGCAAGGCTACGATAATTTTATTAAAAAGCTAGCTGAAATTTTTCCTAAAGAAAGAGAAGCTTTGAAATTATACATTTCAAAAGTTCAAGAAGTTTGTCAGGCATTTCCATTATTTAATTTATCTGCCGAAAAAAAAGATTTTACCAAAGCATGGCATTTAGAAATTGATTCGAAAAGCGTCATTGACTCTATTTTCACCGACCAAAAATTACGTGATGTTATTAGTGGTAGTAATATGTTGTATGCAGGGCAAGCAGGTAAAACGCCTTTCTATGTGCATGCATTAGTTGTTAGTTCATATATCGAAAGTTCATACAGATGTATTGATGGTAGTGCTCAAATTGCAAAAATTATGAGTAATAACATTAAGAAATATGGTGGAGAAATATTTAATTATAGCGAAGCCATTCGTTTTCATTTTAATGAAGGAAATGAAATTCAATCGGTTGAATTAGAAAATGGCGAAAAGATTGAAGGTAAACTATTTATTTCTGGCATTGATTTAAGTAAAACCATTGACATGGTTGAAGGCACTCAATTGAGAACAGCGTATAAAAATCGTATTCATAGCTTAGAAAACACTGTTTCTTCATTTTTAGTAAATGTTGTGTGTAAGCCAAAAACTATTCCTAGCATTAACCACAATATTTATCACATCATTAATTCTGATGTTTGGACTGGAGCAAATTACACAACCGAAACATGGCCACCAGCTCTTGGTTTATTTGCTAATACTAAATCTACTAATCCTAATTATACAGAAAACTATTCGTTGATGGCTTACATGAGGTATGACGAATGTGCAAAGTGGGCTCATACAAAAAATATTATTCCTAATCATGAGTTCTACAGAGGCGATGATTATGAGGAATTTAAAAAACTAAAAGCAGAGAAAATGATTGATGAAATGGAGCTTCGTATGCCTGGGTTAAAAGCCAACATTCAATCATATACCTGCGCATCTCCAATTACCTATAGAGATTATATTGGCACTAGAGATGGCTCATTATATGGCATTATAAAGGATTATAACGAACCTTTAAAATCCTTCATTACTCCTCGTACAAAAATCAGCAACTTATTTTTAACTGGCCAAAATTTAAATCTACATGGTATCATGGGCGTAACCGTTAGCTCTGTAGTTACCTGTAGTGAAATTTTAGGACATCCATATTTAATTAATAAAATAAAAGAATCAATATAACATGCTTACTCTTACTCCTTCCGAATTAAATGTTCCTCAATTACACCAATATTTACTAGGTGCTATAGGTCCTCGTCCTATTTGCTTTGCTAGTACTGTTGATGCAAAAGGGAATCATAACGTAGCACCATTTAGTTTTTTTAATGTATTTAGTGCTAAACCTCCTATTGCTATTTTTTCGCCAAACTTAAGCGGAAGAACAGGCGCACCAAAAGACACGCATTTAAATATTAAAGAAGTGCCTGAATGCGTGATTAATATTGTGAATTATAATATGGTTCATCAAATGAGTTTAGCGAGCAGCCCCTATGCAAAAGGTGTGAGTGAATTTGAAAAAGCTGGCTTTACTCCTATTGCATCCGATTTAGTAAAACCAATGCGTGTAAAGGAAAGTCCTGTACAATTGGAGTGTAAAGTTTTTGAATTAAAAGAAATTGGCAACTGTAATTTAGTAATGTGCGAAATTGTGAAAATTCACATTGATGAATCTATCCTAAATGAACACAACATGATTGACCAACAAAAAATTGATTTGGTGGCTCGCATGGGAGGTAACTGGTATTGCCGCGCACATGGCGATGCTTTATTTGAAATTGAAAAACCAATTACAACTATTGGAATTGGGTTTGACAATATTCCTGCAAATATTAAATCAAGTAATGTGTTAACTGGAAATAATTTAGGACAATTAGGTAATATTGAAGTGTTGCCAACAACCGAAGAAATAACAGAACACAATAAGACTATTACTAAAACATTTACAAATGAGTCTGAAAAACACCAATACGCTAAAACCTTATTAGAAGCCAATAAGGTAAAAGAAGCTTGGTGCGTGTTGTTAGGATAAAGAAAAACTGATATTTGTCAGGTTGCAAAATGACATTTGTTATTCGTGATAAACTGGCTTGTTTTTAACTTTGGCCATAACTAAAAACGACAGCCATGCAAAAACACGATTTATTACACGAATTCCCTGAAATGAAAGATAAAATCCATGAGTTAAAAACATCGGATACACATTTTAGAAAACTATTTGACGAATACCACGAAATTGATCACCAAATTCATAGTTATGAGTCAGGTGCTACAGCTACTACTGATGAGCATTTACACGAATTAAGAGCAAAGCGTGTGCATTTAAAAGATTCGCTTTATACCATGTTAAAAAACTAAGAGAATCTTAGGTTTTATTAAGAGACTTATCAAAAGCCTCAATTGTCATCCCGAACTTGTTTCGGGATCTGTTGAGTGAAATTTTACAGTTGTGAGATTCTGAAACGAGTTCAGAATGACTGTAAATGTGCTTTTGATAAGTCTTTTTTATTTTCATGATTTATAGTAATTTTATTTGATATGAAATAGTCATGTTGTCACAAGCAGGAATGAAGAAAACATGACTATACCATATGGCAATTGCAAGACAATAAAATCTACATATGAAACCCATCAGTTTTAAAACGCATATAGATAAACTCAGCTACTTAAAAACCTTTTATTTAGAAATACCTGCTGCCATTGTCAAAAAAATTGGAGGCATTGGTAAAGTACGTTTACTATGCGAAGTCAATAAACAAATAAGCTTTCAATGTGGCTTAGTGTCTTTGCCCGAAGGTAAAGCCTACATTTCTATCAATAGCAAACGCATGAAAGAATTAGGCGTTGAAATCGGTGATAATGTAAGCATCACATTAACCGAAGATAAAAGCGAGTTTGGTGTTGATGTGCCCGAAGAATTAACGGAACTATTTAAACAAGACCCTGAAGGCAAACGCCGTTTTGATTTATTGAAACCAGGGATGCAGCGTTATATTTTAAATCATGTAAATACTGTAAAATCTCCTCAACTTAGAGTTGACAGAGCATTTACGCTCATTAACAATTTAAAAAACTTAATGCTAGGCAAGGAGACATTTAAGGAAATATTGGGAAAATAATTTTTAATTATAAATAACTCTAAGATGAAGGATTTAAATAAAAAAGAAGCGGCTAGGAAAAAATCATTAGGAGAGTTAGGTGAACTATTTGCCATAAAAGCCTTAGTTGATAGAGGATATGATAAAATAAGAAATTTAAACGATAAAAAATTAAATGAACCCTTTGCCGACCTTGAGTGTGAGAAAAATGATAAAAGGATTATTATAAGTGTTAAGGCAAGAAATAAATACCAAAAAAACGGCAAAATAAATGCTAGATATAATTTAGGAAGTAATGCATATGAAAAAGCATCTGCCTCAGAAATAAAACATAATGCAGAAGCTTACTGGATGGCGATACAGTTTGACTCAAATAGTTTCTCAATATATTTTGGGTCGCTTAATGAATTAAATAAAAAGAAAGCAATCCCTATTGATCTTTGTATGAACGGAAATATGGGTGAAATATGGGAATCAAATAAAAGGCATTACTTCGATTTTGATTATTACAGTAATAAGTAATCGAGGTTAATGATACACCAAATAGAAACAAAAAAGGAGGATAATTAATATCCTCCTTTTTTATTATCTAAGGGTGAGGTTACCTGTCCTCCCCCTGCCCCCCTACAGAGGAGGAATATAAACCCAATACTTAATTAATCACTGGCAAATAGCTATAGTTTTTGCTATACTCTAACATTTGTTGTGTGAAGCTTTTTGGATATTCAATCTTCACATCTACTATTTTACCATCTTTCATTACAGGTGTTAATTTAGGCTGTATAAAGCCTTGGTAAGGTGCCATACTTAATTTAGCATAACGCTCTAACACTTCTTTATGAAGAGCCTTATCCACTTTTACACCATAGTTTTCAATTAAATCTTTACCTGCTTTGTAATCACCTTGAGATTTAATACGTTGTAATTCTTTTAATAATTCGCCAAACAATACACGTAATTTTAAGTAATCATTAATGACAAAATACGTTTTACCGTTTTCAAATTTCTTTTCAATAACGTTTTCTTTCTTACCTTTTTCGTAAGCCCAAGCAGCTACCATTTGACGGTTACGCATGTGAGCTTCTTCAATATTATCTCCTAATTTTAAACGAGATAATTGAACCATTAAACCTTTAGTAATGTATTCATCATAAGATGCTTTACCATAATCTAAAGAAGGCATTACTCCTAAATCAACTAATTTTTGATCCATTAAGTAATACAATGCTACTAAATCAGCACGTCCTTCTTCTAAAGCAGATGCGTAGTTTTTCAACGTTTCATGAGGTTGTCCAACACCTGGTTCAATTTGTCCACTTGCGTGGCCAATAACCTCATGCATATCTGTATGTAATTTATCAGCTAAGCCTGCGTATTCTAAAACATTTTTCTTAATCGCATCATTGTAGTAAAATTCATTTACTACACTTCCACCAGCTGCTTTATCGTAAGCTTCTACAATGTTTCCTAAGTTCACAGATTTAGAACCATGTGTTTCTCTAATCCACTCATTGTTTGGTAAATTAATTCCAATTGGTGTAGATGGAGCGGCATCACCACTTTCCATTACTGCATTAATAACTTTAGCAGAAATACCTTTTACATTTTTCTTTTTATGTTCAGGTAATAAAGTAGAGTTGTCTTCAAACCATTGTGCATTGGCACCAATCGTTGCAATACGTTTAGACGCTTCGAAATCACGAACAGAAACAACCGATTCAAAGGTTGCTTTTTTTCCTAATGGATCTTCGTATACTTCAATAAATCCGTTGGTTACATCAATAGCGCTTTCAGTATCTTTTACCCAAGCAATATTATAATCATCAAAATCTTTTAACGAACCTGATTTATAAAACGTTACTAATTTTTGTAATGCTGTTTTTTGATTATCGTTTTCAGCAACTGTAATTGCTTTTTCTAACCAATAAACAATTTTTTCAATTGCTTTAGTGTACATGCCTCCTACTTTCCATACTTTCTCTACAATAACACCGTTTTCTTTTACTAGCTTACTATTTAAACCAATCATTACAGGTGTTTTGCTGGTTTTATCAATTTGTTTTTCGTAAAAAGCAATAGCTTCTTTTTGATTAACACCTTCGTAAAAGTTAACTGCTGAGTTTAAAACTAAATCTTTGCTTGGATCCAAATTCACTTTTTTAGGAGCAATTTTTGGATCGTAAATAATTGGCATTAAACGAGCAATAAATGCTTCTTTAGTTTCTCCTTGGTTTAAAGGCAATTGAGCACCATCAACATTAGATACTAATTGAGTAAATGCTTCTTGAGAACATTCAGGGAAAAACTTCTCGCTTCCATAATGATGATGGATACCACGGCTAAACCATACGCGTTTAGCATACACCATAAACTTTTTATAGTCTTCGTTATTCACATCTCCTTTGTATGATTCAATAACAGCATCAATTGTTTTACGAATAGTTAAGTTGTATTTGTAGTTTTGATCCCACATAATATCACGTCCGCATAAAGCAGCTTCTGATAAATAATACAACAACTCTTTTTGTTGAAGCGTTAATTGATCAAAACCCGGAACTTCATAACGTAAAATACGTAAGTCGGCAAATTGCTCGCTCACATACTCAAAAGGTTCAGCTGATTCTTTCATAACAGTATCTTTTTTTGCTACTACTTCCTGAGAAGTAATATCTGATTGATTGGATTTGCAAGCACCTAAAATTAAAGCTGCTGAAATCGGAATTATGAATAATTTAGTGGTCATTTGTTTTAAATTTTGAGGTACAAGAATACGCTTTTAATAAGGGATTTGCAAACCATTTTGCAGGCTTTTTATATCCCGAATTTTATTAGTTATATTTGTGAGAATGAGTAAAAAACTGACAATTATCACCGTTATTTTAATCTATGGTTTTTCTTTGAAAAGCCAGGAGGTTAAACGTCAGTTATTAAGTGCTAATGTTCTGCAATTTCATCATAACCTATACGTTTATGGATACCAACAGAACAATGCAGGGCTAAAATTTAAATGTTATGCCTACTCTCAAAAACTACAAGCTGTTGATAGCGCAGAATACAATTTAGGTAAACATACGCCATCCGATTATTTAGAAATTTCAGTAGATACATTACATGATTTTTTAAATTTCTATTTTCAATTGGCAAACCAAAAAAACATGGTCAGTCTTTTTAGAACAGATGACTCATTAAAAACTATTGCCACCGCTGATAATTACGATGCCAATCATGTCAACTCTTTAAGCGTGTTTGATGATGAAAAACTAGCCTATAAACAAGATTTATATGTTATTAGAACCGCTATTGACTCAGCTGATAAGCAATTTTACTTATCCAAATATCATGTAAAATCCATCAATAAACCTTTTGAATATGATTTTAAATGGCAGTTTGCCTTTGAAAGAAAACACATCTATCGCGCATCTGTTTTAGCAGCTGATAGCAATCAAGTTATTGTTTATGCACATGTGTTTGACGGATTAAAAAAAGGACAATGGATTTTACGAATTAATGCTAATACAGGGGAGATAATCAGAGGCACCAAATTAAGTGCAAAAGGAGATCCTCGGCATTTTTTAATGTCTAATTACATCATTGATAAAAAAACAAAAAGCATCAATGTTATAGGTAGTATTTATGAAGCCAATACGATTGACTTTAAGAATAAAACATCAAACTTTACCACTCAAGCTAAAAATCATAAACTATTTTTAGTAACGATTGATAGTTTAGGAGACGTGGTACAAAGAGTAGAAAAAGTATTTCCATTACCTATACAAACCAAAATGCAAACGGGGCTACAATCGTTTCATTTAAAAATAAGAGAGTTCACTAAAAGTACCGATGGTAGTTATAATATATGGTCAGACATGTATGAACAATCTTTACCAAATGTATTTAGTTATTATAGTTCGTGGCAATTTAATATAGTACCTGATGATGTTGATTATACGGTTAACCGTTCCATATTTACCATCAGTAGTAAAGTCATTCCAAACTTTACAAGCCTTGCAAAAGGAGACAACTATGGAAAATATATCATGAGTGACATTGGTGATTATGATAAGATGAAATATAAAAAGCCAATGAATGATGTGGTTATAAAAACAGGGCTTGACGAATTAAATAACGCCTTTTATGTTTTGAAAAAAACAGAAATATTGTCTGCTAAAAAAACATACTACTATATTTTTATGGGCAAAAAAGGTCTAGAGTATAAGCCTTTATTAAAATCCGAACAAGGACAAAACATCAATTTGTTTTTTACAGACAAAAAATATTACATCAGCTTTACTACCAATATTGGTAATTCAGATTTTGAGTTGAAGTTTAATAACCTGTAGTTTTTAACCACATAGTAACATAGTTTTCCCGAAAATCTAAAGTAGTTGACAGAGAAGCTTTGCTTCTTAAACAAAGAGCTATGTGCAAAAATAAATTTTCTATCATTTCTTTGTAACACTAAGTCACTATGTGCCTATGTAGTTAAACTCTATATCTCAATAATATTCAAATTCTTTTTATGTTTCATTTCATCAGGTATAACAGATAAAATGCAATCTTTTAGGCATTGAACTAATTTAGCTTTTAGAAACTCACGGTGAGTAATTAAACTAATTTCTCTCACTGGCTCAGGCGATTTAAAGGAGCGGATTCTTTTTTGTTGAGAGTTATTTAAATGATGAGTTGTTAACTCTGGAATTATAGTCATACCAAAATTAGTATCCACCATATTCTTTAAAGTTTCTATACTTCCAGCATTATAATGAAAATGCTCTTCGGATTCTTTTTGTTTTTTTAAAGCACAAAAGTTTAAAATTTGTGAACGCATACAATGCCCTTCTTCCAACAACCACAACCGATTCACATCAATTTCTTTTGGCAGCACATATTGTTTATTAAATCCTTTTTCTTTTTGATTAACATATAAAAAGTATTTTTCGTAAAACAATACATGTTCAGATATGGCGGAGTCATGAAGAGGAGTCGCTAATATTCCCGCATCAATGTCTCCAGTTTTAAGTTTTTGCATAATCACATCCGTGGTATATTCATTAATATTTAATTTCACCAAAGGATAAGATTGCATAAACTGTTTAAAGAACAAAGGCAATAAATAAGGAGCTAATGTGGGAATAATACCAATTTTTAATTCACC
>JBBIUW010000077.1:0-9092 GCA_037440045.1 Sphingobacteriaceae bacterium | reverse complement strand
ATTACAGGAGCGGTGATTGTAAGTACACCACAACAAGTAGCTTTAGCAGATGCACGTAAAGGAATTGCTTTATTTAAATTACCTGCTTTGAATGTGCCTGTTTTAGGTATTGTAGAGAACATGGCATACTTTACACCAGAAGAATTACCAGACAATAAATATTATATTTTTGGTAGAGACGGCGCTAAGAACTTAGCTAGCGAAATGAATATGCCTTTATTAGGACAAATTCCTATTGTGCAAAGCATACGAGAAGCAGGTGATGCTGGTCGTCCGGCAATTTTGCAGGAAACAACACCTCAAGCACTAGCTTTTAGAGAAATGGCACAAAATGTAGCGCAGCAAGTAGCCATATTAAATGCTAATAAATTAAAAGAACAAGCAGCTACTGCTTAATAATAATTGTGTTTAATTAAAAAGCTCCTTCAAAATATTGAAGGAGCTTTTTTGTTTTGAGAATATTTATTGTAAACTCATTTTTATTTTTACTAAATATTTTTGTAGATTGTATATACTAAAATTTAAATTATGACTCATTATAGATTTGCTTTAATAATATTTTGTTTATTCATGACTTTTTCCGTCAAAGCACAAGATAAAATAGCAAAGGATTCTACGATACAACTTGTTATACAAGTTCTTGTTGAAGATAAAATAATTAATGATTCAACTTATGTGTTAGATATTATAAATCAAACCAAAGATGAGTATACAAGAATATCTGCTTCTGATAAATTCGCACTTACACTTGATTATAATTCAAAATATGAAATTTCAGTAGGGTATAAAAAAACAAATATTAAAGCGATTATTGTGGAAACAAATGCGCCTAAAGATAGATGGTATATTAGTACGTCAATTAATTTAAAAAAATCACGTAAAAAGAAACGTGTAATTGCAGGAAGTATTGTTTTTGATGTTAATACAAAGACATTTATAAAAAAATAGAATAGTAGCGATCTGTTTCTTTATTAACAATTATTGTTTCTAAAATGAAATTTGATAAATTTATATAACAACAATAAAATTTGATATATTTTGAACACAATTAGTACAGAGGAGAATTTAAGACAGAAGAACTTTGTAGCAAAAACTTTCCTTGCTTGTTATAATTTATTTAAAGAAATAGACATTTTAGGCGAAGATTATATTTCTGAATTTCAATTTGTTGTTGAGAATGATGGACAAAGTTTATTATTAGACTTGACATCTGTAATTTTGACCGAAAGTTTGATATTTGATGATGAAAGGAGAATAGAAGTAAGAAGCGCTTATTTTGATAATTCTATTCCAACTATACAAAATCTTGCTAATCATAAAAGTGCAAACACTGATTTTATTAATCATCATCTAATGACAAATTTTTTCAAAAGTGAATTATTACAATCATTTGATAACTATACTTTAGGATTTAGATTTATTAAAAAACACGAAAATGAAGCTCTGTATTATAAATATTATCATTTTGTATTAAACGAATTACAAAAGTTGATATTCATGCCAGATTATGCAGGAATCTTAAAAACTGAATCTATAAATCATAAGCCGATTCATAAAAAAGTTGAAAAGACTAGTTTTAAAAATATGCTAGACATATGGGTTAAATCAATCAAGCATTTTTTGATAAAATTAATTGTAAGAAAATAGTAACTAATGTATGTAATATTAAGTTGTATATAGTAAATCTTTTTATTAAGGCGTTTGGTTTTTATGGATTTGCCTTTTAGTATTTTACTTTACTAGTTCGGGTAATCATCCAACTTAATTTCCGAAAAATATTTGTTATTTGTGGAAAAATCGATCTCATCATCGAGCTTTGTTTTGATACTTAAAAGACTTTTATTTAATTGATTAATTAATGAAATTCTGTGATCAATTTTACTGTATTTAGATTTAAATTTTAATAATGTATTTGCTTTAGTCGTTTTTGTTTTAACATCTAACATTTCTTTATTATCAGATATGTATTCTTCTGCTATTTTTTGCCAAGAAGCGAACCATTTTATTGATTCGATTAATTCATTTACAGACAAAAAACTTGATAAATATTCATCTGCTTCATGAATTTTATTAATGCCAAAGCTTTTAATATAAATAAATGCAGTTTCATCTTCACCTGCTTTAAAACTACCGGATGAGCTGACTTTAATATCATAATTATATATGATATCGTCAATATCAATAGAATTTAAATAGGATTCTATATCTAAATATAACCGAAGATCTTTTAATTTATAATCATAATAAATTTCATATAATTCAGGTATCGCACTAGTTAATAAATCCCATTCTATTTTCTTGATGATTAAGTCATCTAGCTCGAACTTATTTCTAGTATTATAATCAATGATTATTTGCTCTTTGAATTTTGGGATTAATTCAGATTTTATATTGGTTGCCAATTGAACTTTTATAGCTTGATAGAATTCCTTTGAATTATCTAAATATAATTTATCAAAAGTCACAACATCATATTCCTTCAATTTATCATATGAATCTTCGGGATTAAAATTAATGACTTTTGCTTTATTAGTGGAAGACCCATCAACGCATAAAATAACATAATGTTTTTGCGTTATTGCTCTTATTAATCCTATATTTTTCTTATATGGTAAAAAATCCATAACTAACTAATTTATGATAATTGTAAAAGAGGACAAGCTATTGTTCTACTATTAAAAACATTAGTTTTTAATTTAACTATGATCTTCTAATATTGTAATGTAAAAGTATTATCGTCTCTTTTTAAACTTACAATAATGGTTTTGTCAATTTCAAATATTTTTTCATAATTTAAATTGTCTGATATTAATGCTTTTAAATCATCTTTATTCGTTTTTTCAAATAGTGAATGAATTAAGCTAAATAAATCTAAAACATTTTCTTTTTCATCTGTAGTAGTGGCAATTAATTGAACAATGAAGGAATCATCAATCTTTTTAAAATAAACATTTGGTGTTTTTCCGTTATTTTCTATTCTATTAAACTCTTTATTCGAATTTTCGATTTCAAGTTTTTTTAAGTTTGTGTTTAATTCATTATTTAGAAGTTGTATTAATTTTTGTTTTTGTGTCATGTTGTATATTTTACAAATTACAATATATGAATTATTTTTGCATATAGAATCCTTTGTGAAAGTTCTCTTGACTAAGAAAATTGGAGATGAAAAAACAGGACATGGTACTACAACGTTTTTGAAAGTTAGGATTTAGATTATTTGGCTTTGCTAAAAAGTATGAAAACAAAAAAGCTCCTTCAATATTTTGAAGGAGCTTTTTTGTTTTAAGATTTAACTTTAAACTTCACAGAAGGAATAGTAATGAGTGATTGTTTGGGAGTTAATACTTTAATATTATCGATGTAGGCTATTTGTCCGGAACGCATGTTAGCCAATGCCTTTTTTGCATCATCTGATAAATTATTATTGGTGCATTGATATAAACCACCTCCTTGTACTAACACTTCAAAACTTTTTACTACAAAATTAGCCGGGAACATAAAACCAACTGATTCTGCACCAAAACCATCTATTTGTTTTAATTCAGTCTTACTAAATTCCAAATTAGTGGTTGCTAATTTTCCTCCCATTTTCAATACAGGTGGTGGTATATCTTTTACTCTAAATGTTTTTACAGGACCTTGTTGTTGGTAAACACCATTTACTTTTGCTGCAACTGTTACACTACATGTCCCAGAGTTTTTTGCTGTAATAATATATTTTCCTGCACTGGTTATTTTTGCTTCTGCACCACAGCCGCTTATACTTAATTTTAAATCAGCAGGAGAAAATCCGGCACAGGTAGCACTCACAGGATTTTCAATTCCTGCATAAAATATATTCATATTATCTGCAGCTACGGCGCTAAAAGGTGGCGCTACCATATAAGAATAATCAAATGGATAATATTCTAATTCTCCTCTTGAGTTTCTGTATTTAATAACTCCTTTTAATTCTTTTTCTCCGGTTGCGCTTGTCATGGCCTCGTATTGTCCCATGCCATTTTTAATAGGAACTGGAGTTCCTGGATTAATCAATTTTTTAGATGTTGTATCATATTGACCACCTACTAAAATTTCCATTCGGTCAGGAGTGAAATCAGTGCTGGACGCTCCCAAAACAATGTTGGCTTTAAATGGCTGTCCGGATAAAACATAGGCGCTTGGCGCAACTACATCTGCATGTAAAATATTGGCTTTGAATACATATTTACTAGATGCAGCAGCAAAGGTATGTAAGAACTCAGATTCCAAATTTTTCATATCACCTTGTATCTTGTCCAAATTAGTAATAACGGCCGCTAAAGGCATGTGATAAAAATTTTCTAATTCCCAATTTAATTTAATGCCATCTTTCACTAAATTTCTATCAATAGGTTTAATGGTAGATAGTTTTTGTTTGAGTGTAGCAATAGTTTCATCATCTAATTTTGTTTTAGAGTTTTTTTGCATATTATCTATTAGGTTTAATAAATCAGTATGTAAATTGGTTAACTGTAATCGTAAATCTTTAGCAGAGTATTTAGTGTCAATTGGTTTAGTTTCATCTGAACCAATTAGCAAATACGTGGGAGTATCATAATCATCCAGCTTCTCCATAAAGCGTAATTGCGAGGTATCACTCTTAGAAATGCCTTCTGTTTTTCTGGCAATAATTACCTTCATACTGTCAATATAAGCATCTACTACTCTGATGCTTTTTTGTGTTTCGATTGATTTTAATAGGTAGGGTTTCGCTTCAAAGTTCCCATCTTTTACATAGTCTTCAAAAGCCTTCTGAATACGACTATTGTTTTCGTCTAAAATTACTTTTGATTTGCCAATGCTTTCGTCAACCATCACAAATCCTTGTAAAATTTCTTTAGATACATTAAGGGCTAAAAGGGCTGTGAGTACTAGGTACATCATGCCGATCATCTTTTGTCGGGGTGTTTCTTTGCCTGAGCTCATAGTAGTAGTTTTTTATAGTGTGAATGTTTGTTGGTTTATCGTATAACTACAGATGAAAAAAAAGTAACAATGGTTTATAAAAAATATTTCAACGGCTTAATTATTTTGTTAGCATCCTTATCTTTGTTTAAACAAAAAATGTATGCAAGTATTTAAGTTTGGTGGTGCATCGGTTAAAGATGCTGACGGAGTGAAAAACGTAGCGGAAGTTTTAAAACAATTTCCTTCTCAAAAAATATCAGTGGTTGTTTCGGCTATGGGAAAAACAACCAATGCTTTAGAACGATTAGCAAAAGCCTATTTTTATAAAGTGGAGAATGCAGAGAAAGTGTTGGAGGAAATTAAAACCTATCATTTTGATATTTGTAATCATTTGTTCCCATCAACTTCTCATGCTATTTACAACGAATTGGAAAATACATTTGTAGAGTTATACTGGATTATTGAAGACGAGCCCACACAAGGTTTTGATTTTGAGTACGATCAAATTGTGAGCATGGGCGAAGTGATTTCTACTAAAATCGTTTCGGCTTACTTAAATGAAATCGGATTAAAAAATAAATGGATTGATGTACGTGGCTTAATTCAAACAGATAATAGTTACCGAGAAGGGAAAGTAGATTTTGAATTAACAGAAAGCTTAGTGAAAAATGATTTACTGCCAATATTTAATTCTTATGATGTTGTTATTACACAAGGTTTTATTGGTGGTACTTCCGAAAACTTCACAACTACTTTAGGGCGTGAAGGCTCTGATTACACAGCATCTATTTTGGCTTATTGTTTAAATGCCAATAATGTCACTATTTGGAAAGATGTGCCAGGTGTTTTAAATGCCGATCCTAAATGGTTTTCTCACACAAAAAAAATAGATGTGTTGTCTTATCATGATGCCATTGAGTTAACGTATTATGGTGCAACCGTCATTCATCCCAAAACAATTAAACCATTACAAAACAAAAACATTCCACTGTATGTAAAATCATTTTTAAAGCCTAAAGAGGAAGGGACAGTGATTAGAGACGGCGAAAAACGTTTAAATATTCCTTCTTACATCTTTAAAATTGATCAGGTGCTAATTTCAATACAACCAAAAGATTTCTCATTTATTGCTGAAGACAATTTGAGTGATATTTTCGAAGTGTTTTCTAAACATGGTGTTAAAATTAATTTGATGCAATTATCAGCAATTAGTTTTTCTGTTTGTTGCGATGATCATGCTGAAAAAATAAAAGCATTAGTTGCAGAATTGCAACAGCAATTTAAAGTATTATATAATGCAGGATTGGAATTAATGACTGTACGTTACTACACTCAAGAAACTATTGATATTTTAACAAAGAATAAAATTATTTTATTAGAGCAAAAAAGTCGTTACACAGTACAGATGGTAATGAAAAATGAAATTGCAGAATAATTAATTATATTTATAATAATTTAATTCTATAAATATGGCTGTAGAAAACATAGGAGCACCTCCAGGAACTTTGTTTTATAATGGAGAACAAAGAACGGATAGAATTAAAATTACTTTAATTGAGTACAACGAATCAGAATTTTTTGAAAGAGAATTTTTTGATTTATCAGATTGTTTGTCGCATGTAAAGACAAACATGATTAAATGGATAAATGTTGAGGGATTACATAAACCAGAATTAGTAGAAGCTATTGGTAAGTTTTACAATATCCATCCATTAACCATGGAAGATATCGTACATGTTGATCAACGTCCAAAATTTGAAGATTATGAAAATTATGTAGTAGCAATTATGAAAATGATTAGCTATACTAATGAAGTAAATTCAGAACAACTATCTATCGTATTATTAGAGAACACAGTGCTTTCGTTTCAGGAACCACATAGTGGCGATGCCTTTGATATTATCAGAACGAGATTGCGTCAAGGAAAAGGTAGGGTTAGAAAATTAGGAGCTGATTACTTAGCATATGCATTGATGGATGCTGTTGTAGATTGTTATTTCTCAGCTATTGAAAAGATTGGGGATAAGATTGAAGAAATTGAAGAAGAAATTATTTCTGATACAGATAAAAAATCTTTACTGGAATTATATCACCTCAAACGTGAAATGATTTATTTACGTAAGCAGGTTTGGCCGATGCGTGATATGATTAATAATATGGTTCGTTCAGAAACTAACTTAATTAACCCATCCAGTGATATTTATTTACGAGATTTAAGCGACCATGTAACTCGTATTATTGATACGGTTGAAACTTACAGGGATTTATTATCTGGTATTATGGATATTTATTTGAGTACGAATGCCAATAAAATGAATGAAGTGATGAAGGTGTTAACCATCATGTCTTCTATTTTTATTCCCGTTACTTTTATTGCTGGTGTCTATGGAATGAATTTTGAAAATATGCCAGAGCTTAAAACCCAAAATGGATACTTTATCACATGGGGAATTATGTTTACTATAATAATTGGCTTACTGGTTTATTTTAAACGCAAAAAATGGATGTAACTACGAACTAAAGTTGTAGTATACTCTCAATCCAACACCGTTTTGTAATTTAAATTTTGGATTGTAGCCTAAACTTATTCTATCATAAGATGGGCTATATAACAATTGGACACTATACTTAGGATTTAAGCTAAGATTTATTCCAATGCCACCAAAAGCTCCAATACCAGCACCTACCATGTATTTTGAAGTGTAAAAATTATAAGGTGGCTGGTTATATATATTCATTAAATCAATTGTAATATTATTTTGACTATTGTTTGGATTGCTACTAGTTAGTATTGCTTGATTTTTTTGTGCTTTAGAAAGGATAATGTTTAATCCAGCTTCTACCATTAAATTTAATTTTTCGTTATCTCCTAAAATTCTTTGATAACCTAATTGGAGCATCATACGCTGTTCTGCACCAACAATTGTAAATTGATTTACCTTTGCTTGACTAGCTGAACCGCTTCCAAAATTACTGGTAGTTACTGAACTAATTGTAAACTTTCCATTTACAATTAATTTTGTTCCGTAAATATTTAAAGTAATACTTTCTTTTTTATTAATTCTATAACGTGTGTTTAATCCAATTAAATAAGTAGTGGTGTATTTTAAATTGATGGGCATGTCTTGCTCATTAAAATACCAATCGCCATGATTTACATTCAGTAATTGTGCAATATAGTCAGTGCCTCCATTGCCTCCTCCATAAACATTTACTATTTGATTATATAATGCACTATTAGCAAATGTATTTCTCTGTCCGTTTTGATCAAATCCATAACCATCATATAAATAGGCAGTGTTTCTGTTTGCCCAAAATGCCCCTACGTATATACCAGCATGAAACCCTTTGCTAACATGGTTACTATACGAAATACTATCTTCCTCATTTGTTTCAGACTCCTGAGCAGAAATAGTGAAACTTGTAAAGCAAAATGATAAGCTTAAAATATAAACGAAAAATTTATTAGGCATATTGGTGCTGTTGATTGTGACACTCAAAAGTAAGATTATTTACTGCATAAAAAAAGGATTCACTTTTTTGTGAACCCTTTTCTATAAGTTATTTATTTTTTAATTCATGGTTTTTTCAATAGCAACCATTAATTGTTTTCTCGCCAAAAATATTCTGCTTTTTACTGTGCCTAATGGTAATTGCATTTCATGAGCAATTTCTTCATATTTAAAACCATTGTAATATCTTGTAAATGGAATTTTATATTGGTCTTCTAAGTTTTCAATCTTATTTAAAATATCTTTTGTAGCTATTCTCGATTCGGTAAAGTCTTGATGGTTATTTTTAAAAGATCTTGCCATCGCAACATCAGCGTTGGTTTGGATAATTTGTTTTGTTTTAACAGCTCTACGATAAGAATTAATAAAAGTGTTTTTCATGATTGTAAATAACCATGCTTTTAAGTTCGTACTGTCTTCAAATTTTTCTCTATATGTAATTGCTTTTACATAAGTGTCTTGCAATAAGTCTAAAGCATCATCATTATTATGAGTCAAGCTTAATGCAAAATTTTTGAGTGATTGTTTCTCGTTTAAAATTCGCGTATTAAATTCTATTGCAGTCATGGGATTATATTTAAAATGTTTAACTTATTATTTAAAATGTTAAACAAATATATTAAATGTTTAATTAAATTATATAAATATTAA
>JBBIUW010000076.1:0-9234 GCA_037440045.1 Sphingobacteriaceae bacterium | reverse complement strand
CAGTTTTCCTGACAATTTTCAGACCAATGATCTTTCTTTTTTTCGAGGGTAATACTGATACCTTTATCCCATTTGGATATCTTATAGGGCCCAGCACCACTCATAAAATCGGGATTGGTAGAGTATTTAGAACCGTTGAATTCGTTGGCCCATAGTTTAATATCTGGCTTTGTTTTTAAAAAAGTAGAGTCGCATAATTGCTGGCTGCTATATTTTGATAAAGTTTTGGATTGGTCATAAAAAGTTTCTTGAATAATTGGAAAATCTGTCCAAAACCATGTATTTAGTATATAAGGTCGTTTCATTTTAATTGTAAACTTTTTATTATTTGTGTTGTCTACAATAATATCTTCAATGTTTTCCCAGTATGGTTTTAGACCAGGATTGTTGGTATATAAGCATTTATTAGCTTTTGTAGTAAAAGCTATGTCGTAGCCTGTAATGGGCGAATGGTCGTCCCAAGTCATATCGTCTTTTAGTTCATATTGGTAATTTAAACCATCTTTAGAAATTGAGGGAAGAGATTTTGCTAAACAAGGTAATAATTCGCCTGTTTTGTAATTTACTCTTAGTAAACTGAGGTGAGTATATAGATTTATTTCTGCTCTAACAGCCGAAGCACCATTGGTAGGGTGCATATCTTCGGGTTCATTTAAAAGATGAACAATAAGTGTGTTATTGTGGCTTTTTTTACAACTGCTTGTAAATGCAATTGATAGAACTAAAAGTAGGTTAAATATCAGTAGCTTCATGGTACTAAAAATACGAAAATAGAAACATGAAAATTATTTTTTGTTTAAGTTTTAATAATTTAAAAAATTAATTACATTTGCCAACTCTATTTAATAAAAATAGATGGTGAGGTGCCTGAGTGGCCGAAAGGAACAGTTTGCTAAACTGTCGTACGGGTAACTGTACCGCGGGTTCGAATCCCGCCCTCACCGCAAGAAGGGACTTAGGATTTTTAGTAATCCTAAGTCCCTTTGTCATTTTGCACAAATCGCCCGAAATACGGGCGATTTGAGCGATTGCTTCATTGACTTTTTCGGTTCGAAATGCTTGTATTTTCTTATCATAAGCCAAACCTTCGGGAAATATCAGTTTTTGCAGACTTTCCTTCTTAGAGAAACTTGCCTTTTCCCATATTTCAGGGAGCTTCAGACATAATCCAGCAGCTTGTAAGATTTTTTCGTTAAGGTTCGAAATGGAATGAGAGCAATCCTCCAATTCCTTCAGAATTTTAGCTTCATGCTCTGCTAACTCTGATGCCATTTTATCGAACTTTTCTCTGGTCATTTCCTCCTTGATGTAGTATTTTTTATCAAGCGTATCAATATCGGTTCTTATTTCGTTAAGTCGTTTTGTAAACTCTTTTTCCTTGTCTGAGTTGTCTTTGTTCTTTTCGTAATAAGCGTGTTCCAGTTCAAAGGCTATTGCAGTTAGTAAATCCTTTCTTACGGTATATTCAGCCAGTTTATCAATAAAGAGCTTGTGCATCTCTTTTGCGCTCTTATTACACTTACAGCCTTTCTTACGGCATTTATAATAATACAGGTTCTTTTTCTTTACGATATAGCCTGTCATCGGCTCTCCACAATCGACACAATGAATAAACACTTTTAGCGGTAATGCTTCATTTTCCTTTTTATGAGGTACAGCAAATCTGGTGGAACTTTCACGCATCTTATGTATTCTAAAGAACACATCTTGACTAACCATTTTTTCCTGTTTTCCCTCAACAACTTTTCCGTCTAATATGCCATGAGCGATAAGACCACAGTAAAAAGGGTTTTTGAAAATTTTATAAATCTGTTGTTTATACATCTTCACTCCCAACTTCTCTAACTTAACAACAATGTCCTCATTTTTCATTCCCTTTAACTTCCATTCCCAAGCCTTCTTAATTTTTTTACCTTCTTCGTTCAATACAATTTTGCGCTCTCCATTTTCACGAACAATATTATAGCCTTGTGGAGGATTACTTAGCCATTCTCCTTTTGTATATTTAGATTTCATACCAGCAGAAGTAACTTGTTGCCTTTGCACATTATCCCACTTAGCAAAAATTAATTGCATTTCCTGAAACAAAACACCATTTGGATTGGAAGTATCCATAGGTTCGCTAACAGCTATAATATGAATACCATATTTGTTTCTTAGTTCATCAGCAATTGAAATTGCCTTTCCGCCAGTACGACTAAAACGTGTCATTTTATAAACGAGTATCGTACTTATCTTTCCTCTACTTCTTTTACAAAAATCAATCATCCGTTGAAACTCCTTACGGTCATCAGTCTTCGCGCTCTCATGTGTATCACCAAAAGTTGCAACAATTTCTAAATTGAATTTTCTTGCAAAATCATCAATAGACTTATTTTGATTTTCTATTGAATCATTTAGCATTTGTTTACCCCCAGAAACTCTGGTGTACTTAACAACAAGTTTTGAATCAACCTTTTTGATTGCAGTTTTACTAAATCTGCCAAAGGTCTGGTCAAGGTTTTTTTGAAGTTGTGCGTTCATGCTGCTTGTTTTAAATTGTCTTTTTCTTTATTCTCTTTTACTTCTTCCTCATATTGATAATCAACTATTATCCCAACGAGTTTTTTTATTGCCAAAACTATTTCCCCCGCCTCTTCATCACTCATTGTCTCATTCCCCAAAAGGGTCTTTAATATGTCAACCGTTAGTGGTTGTTTATTAGGATTGAGAGCTTTAATTTTTGTCGGTTCAATTTTTACTAAATTTTCTTCCATAACCCCTGCTGTAAAGATACAATTATTATTCCAAAGTATTGATAATCAACTTATTAACACATATAAAGGGGTTGTATTAGACCCTTTTTATTGTTTGATGATTCAAAGGTGAGGCAGTAATAAACCAGCATGTCCAGAATTTTGACGGAGCTGACTTCATTTGATTTTGGTTGACCAGAATAGTCGGAGTAATAAAAATGCTTTTAAAACAAATTGTAGAGGGTTTAAAAGCAATTCTGATTTGATTACGGAGCAATTAAAACCAAAGTGAAAACTTTGTGGAGCATTTAAGGAGTAATTGCGGAGCAATTGAACACGATTAATAAAAGTTAAGGAGCGTTAAAGAAAGGATTGCGGAAACATTGCTGGGTGAGATTTTTTACAAATTTATCGCATATTCTTTAGCTAATTGCTCCCATTTTTTATTTACATCCTTTGAAATGAGCATGGATTCTTCGTTAGCTACATTTTGTTTCTCGTTTTTCCCGAAAGAAAGAAAATTAAAACTTCCTGCTATGTAATAATCGTTGTCTTTTATAACAAGTTTACGATGAGTACTTTAAAATAATCTTGATGTTGAGCTTGTAATTCCTCAATTTTTTTCAAAGTTATAATGTCGTGTTCGTCTCTCTCACTAATTCCATAGAGAATAATAATTTTTTTCTTTGCTTTTAAAATTTCCTGAAATAACGGAATGTACTCTTGTGTTGCTCTTTTAACCCACGGACTTTCAATAAGTATTCTCTCCTTTACACTTTTTAGTGCGTCAATAAATTTTTGTTTTGTTTCCCAGATAGTAAGCGTTGAAAATTCCGATTGCACTTCTTTTATTTCATCCTTAATATCAAGTAACTCAACTAAATTTTCATAATCGTTTCTTTCCGAATTACTCAAAGAATAAATGTAGTGTCTATACTCTGCATTAAACTTTGTGGTTAGTTCCTTATTCTGTTTGAGCGAATGATAACTCCTTACTTCTAATTTCGCTTCTTGATTACTCTTTCCATTTGGAATGTACTCAATAAGCCAAAAGTTGCACCACTCCTCATAATCTCTTTTAATTTCATCGGGAGAATAACTAATCAAATACGATTTGCTTTCATTGTCTCTTTTATAAGTATCTGCAAGAA
This sequence comes from Sphingobacteriaceae bacterium, assembly GCA_037440045.1. GTDB lineage: Bacteria > Bacteroidota > Bacteroidia > B-17B0 > Aurantibacillaceae > UBA4416. The sequence continues at coordinate 5,348 of JBBIUW010000076.1, read as the reverse complement.
CCTGAAATTTATTTTCAAGTAAATCGGGATTCTTATTACCAAATTTTATTTCAGGCTCAAGAAATTTCAGGAATTTATTTCTCTCTGATTGGTTTTCTTTGTACGATAAAACTTCTCCAGAAATTGCATCAATTAAAAAATCATACTCCTCTTGTTCCTCTGAACGCATAATTGTATTATCATTCAGAAAAGTTATGCCATCTGGTGTTACAAACCATTTATCAGAAACTACATCTAAATACCCTTTTTCTCTTAATGAAAATAACTCTCTTAAAATAAACTCATCCGTTTCACCAAGCCCCAAAAAATCAAACAAAGTTTTTTGTGAATTAAATCCCGATTGAATTGCTTTGATTATTACACTATAAACTTTAACCAACGAACCGTCAGGCTGTTTATTTACAAGCACATCAAGTTTCAATCTCCTCACAGGATATGAAAATGCTATAAGTTCATTTAACTTATAACCTGTGGGCGATTGCTTCGCTAATTTTTGATATATCTCTTGCTCTGTCATTTAAAAACCTCTTTAACTTGTTCAGCTTTTACAATCCAATCTGATTTAATAGCTTCTAAGTAATGTTGCAATGCTGCTTTCTCACCTTTAGTTCTTTTTGTTTTTGCATTTACAATACCATAATAATCACCGACTATTATAAGTAATTTCTTTTGTCTCGATAATGCTACATTTATTCTATTCGGCACTTCAAGAAAACCTAAACTCAAACCAGCACCACTTTTAACCAAATCAACAATAACAATATCTCTTTCTAAACCTTGAAACCTATCTACAACAGATACAGTCAATTTTTCTTCTTGCTTGTTCCAATTGCGAATGTTCTTCAACCCAGAGCGTTGAATTTTTCTATTCAAATGCTTTTTGATTTCTCTAAATTGAGCTGTATATCCAGTAATTACGCCAACTGAATAATCTTTTATTTTTTCGTACTTATTTAATTGTTCTAATATTTCTGGTATCAGTTCAGCACTTACTTTATTGAGGGAAGATTTATTTTTCTCTCCATCTGTTTCACTTTTATAATGGCTACCGATGTCAAAGAAAAGAATGGAAGTATTAATTGCTAATGGCAAATTATGTTCAAATGAACTATCTCTTTCTACTGCTTCAATTGGTTCATCACCCTCTGGCTCATAAAAGCATTTTGAAGTTAATTTTACTTGTTCAATAGAAGACCTCCTACATTCAGTAAGTTGGGCTTTATAATCAAACTCTATATTAGTAATAACTCTCTCAAATAGACTGGGTCTATTAAAGTAATCTTCCCAATTCTCTAATTCATCTGCTTCTTTTTTAAACTTTTCTCTCAACCAGCTTTCAACTTCTCTTGTTGAAGTCAACATTGGTTTAAGTTGTCTATGGTCGCCAACAAAAATCAAATTCTTTCCTAAAATTATCGGAACAAGAGCCTCTGCGGTTGTTGCTTTGCCTGATTCGTCCATTATAACATAATCAAATTCAAAGTTGTACTTAGCGTATTTCTTTGAAGCTATGTGATTACACGTTGCTCCAATAACTCTTATGCTATCAATTAGTTTTTGATTAATGGCACTCTTTTCATTCAATGAATTAATTGTAACAATCCAATCCCGATGTAAGCTCCAGAGAGTTAAAAAGGAAGACAGTTCAATCCCTAAAGATTTATCAATTATAGCAATTGCCTTTTCTTTATCATCAGGTAATGAGTGTAATGCTTTAAGGTTTTGAATCCTGCTGGTATAATTCTCAATCTTTGATTTTAGTTTTTTCCAATCATCCTTTTCAAGAAGTATATCTACTATACTCTGCGCGAATGGATTTTTATTTTGCACCCCCTCAAAGAATTGTTTTTTAGTTTTCTGAAAGTTTTTTTCTGCGGTTTCTCGAACCTGCTGTTTCCATCCTTCCAACTTCCTGTCTAAAGTATGCTTCTTTATTGATTGTACTTTTGGAGCGGTAATGCCACTTAAACGAAGTATCGGAATCTCATTTTTCAATAGGTTTTCTAATACTTGGTCAACCGCATTATTTGTTTGAGATGTAATTAAAATTTTTGCCTCTGGTTTATGAGCTAAAATTTGAAATACTATCTCCGTAATCACAGTTGTTTTTCCAGTACCGGGCGGGCCTTGAATAACAGATATAGGTTCTTTGTATAAAGCATTCTGAATTGCCTTTTGCTGATTATAAGAATACTCTAATGGTTTATTATTTTTATCCCTTTGCCAAACCTTATTTAGACTATCGTATTCTTTATAGACTGAAGGTAGTTCCTCTGGTTTGAAAAGAAAGTAAATCAAGTCGGGGTTTTGTACTTCGTTTTTATCTACTTTTCTAATTGCATCAATCTGTCTATTCTTTTCTTCCTCTTTCTTATTTGTGTTTTCAAATAAGTATCAGCTTTGTGGTATGCTTTCTTTTCTTAAACGCTCACAATCTTTAATTTTTAAGATACCATCTTGCGTGTGATAGTCGTATGGTTTACCAGCAAATTCAACCGCCTCTTTGTTTTGTTTTCTATCTGAGTTTGCTGAAATTACATATTCAAACCCTTCGGAATTAACATCATTTCCGTCTTCAATATGTCTTAAAATAAATCCTATTGGGCTGTTCTTTTCATTTTGCTTAATACGAAATGAAATTTCATCACCTTTAATTTCATAGCTGCTGTATTGAATACGCAATGAGTTCTTCGCAATAACTTCTTTCTCCTTTTCAAGCAATTCACGATAAAATCCTAATTCTTCTCTTACAGCTTTTCTATTTTCTCTTAATGAAACTTGTTTTTTCTTTAGCTCAAACCACTTTTGAAAGTATGGAGTTAAGTCGGCTTTATTGTGCGTAAATTCAGTTGTATATGTAAATTTAAAAGGTAATTTTTTTCCTTCTTTTATTTTTCGTTCTACAAACTGCTTCTCAAGTGAATCAAGTCTTTTAACGGTACTAAACAATAACTTGTCTTCTGACTTGACCCAAATGACTTTATCAAATATGAAATCCCCTGCAACTATATCCATTAAATAATTGCTGCCATCTTGCGGGGAAATATCAAAAACGGGATTGGTTGAATTAAATAATTCAATTAAACCGTTAATGTATCCGCTACGAAATGCTATTTGAACATTCTCTGTATCAGAAGCAATGGCTAACTCTTTAAGTATATCAATAACTTGCAACCAAGTTGGTCTGTCAGCAGGGGCTTCAGCAAGTAATTGTTGAAATTTAATATTATGTTGCTCCTCTATGTTTTGTTGCTTCTCGTCAAAGTACCAAGCAACTGTTTTTCCTAAAGAGAATATGTCAGATTGATAAGGAAAACCTTTTGCACCAACTTTACTTAATTTTTCAGGAGCGGCAAATCCACGCGCGAATATTTCTAACTCCTTCTCTTGACTTAGTGTTTTGGTAATATCTGCTAAACCGAAATCAACCAAATAGAATTGACCATTTTTATCAATCAAGATATTAGCTGGGTGAATATCCCCATGATGAATTTTATATTTAGAATGAAGTTCGTGCAGACAATCAGCTAAATCAATAAATCCTGATATAACCCCTTGATTGTTTATCTCGTTTAGTTTCTCTTCAAATGTTTCAACTTGCTCTAAAAGCTCATAAACTATGGCGTATGCCTTTTGTTCATCATCATAACCGTATTCAACAATATCGGGAAGTGCATTATGTCTTGCCTTTTGAAGATGTCTTAGGCGGTCGCCTAATATCTTTGCTTTTGTGTCTGATTTATCAATACCTAATATCCATTTTATCCAATAACTTTTATTCTCATCATTACCTCTGCAATGTTGAGAATATCCGCGCTTATGGATTTCTTGTTGCCTATATTGGTATTTATCAAAAAGCATTTATATTCGTTATTAACGGCAAAACTTCATTTGCATTTAGAATGAGGCAAATGCTTTTGCAGTTTTCTCGTACTGCTCGGTACTCAATAGTTTTTTATCATCCAGTGTTATTACTTTACCATTTTCCTGAAATGGTGCTAATAACGAGTTTTCCATTGCACACATAAATACTTGTGTTTTTTCAGCGAGTTCAGTAAAAATCAATTCAATAATTTTATCATAATTGCCCAAAGATTGTTCTTGTTGATTTGGGGTATCAATCACAAACGGTGCGAGGACTTCGCTTTTCGCATTATTAATCAATGCAAATACCGATAAGTAATAAGCTAATATAGCTCTTGTTGATTCAGCAGCTCCTCCTTCTTTAACTACCTTATTGTAATCTAAAGGTGAATTAATTTCGGATGCGTTTACAGAAGTGGCATTTAAAGCTTTTGTATAGTTCGTAAACTTTAGTACAAAGGAATTATTTATTGCTTCTTTCTCCTCATCAGTCAAAAGTTCCTTTTGTTGTTTAGTCAAATCTTTTATTTCTTTAGCAACATTATCGGAAGCAACTATTTTTTCTTCCTTAGCTTTAATGACATTTTCCTTTATTGAATTACCTGCAATGTTTTCAATTACATCCGATAATTTTATGTTGTTGTTGTTTTCTTCTGGAATAACATACTTATTGTTTATTTCTGTAATGCGAGATTTAGTTTTGTCATAGTTTTTTGAAGCATTATTGTACTTCTTTACCGCCTTATCCAACAATGTTTTAATTTCCTCTAATTGACTTTCAGCTTTTGCTTTATCAGCTAATATTGATGCTTTGTTGAAAATGTTATTATCATGTTGCGTAGCACACAAAGGGCATTCTAAAGTATCACCTTCAATATTTTCATAAGCATAAACATAATCCTTGTCAAGTTCTTCAACACAACTTCTTAAAATAATTAATTGATTTTCTAAATATGACTTTTCACTTTGGGTTTTTGCTAACTCATCCAATATCTTTTCCTGTTCTTCAGATAGCTCCTTTAAATCCTTTCTTATTTCTTCCGTCATCGCCTCGAATTTTTCTTCACTAAGTGTAGTTTTGACTTCGGGTGTGTATGATGACACAATCTCTAACGCAGTTGAATATCTTTCAACTTGATGGTCTATCTCTTTCTGTTTAGTCTTCTGGTCAAACTTGTCCTTCTCTAATTCAAAGTGTCTCGGTGTCAGAAGTCCAACGTGATATTTAACAATGGTACTTTTCCAATTTTCATACTGACCAAGATTTTCAAAATTATCCCAAGCTGAAGACCAACTTTTCTTTTGGTCAATATAGACGAAAACAGTGAAGGATTCGCCGTTTTCCTCAAAGGAGAGAAGTGCTGGAAGTAACAAGTTAATATCTGTAATAACCACTATATAATATAGTGAATTTTAGAGAATATTACAATCTGGGTTCGTGGAAACCATTTGGCTTAAATGTACCAACTGGTCCACCTGGAGCA
>JBBIUW010000075.1:0-9241 GCA_037440045.1 Sphingobacteriaceae bacterium | reverse complement strand
GAAGATGCATCGATGATTGTACGAACTGAAAATAAACGTAAGCTTGCTGTTTATCTTTCTGATAAACCATTTGGCGGAGGAGTTGCCTCTGCAGGAGATTGGGGTAAACGTTTTCGACCAGATTCAGTTTTAGCAAATATTGCTACAGATAGCTTTTATGTTCGTATTTGGTCAGAAACAGGGATTATAGGTCTCTTGTTGTTTTTGACTCTTTTCTTTTATTTTATAATCAGAGGAGGTTGGATTATTTGGTTTATGAAAGATCCAAAGTTAAGGAATAAATTAATGGCCTTGTATTGTGGGGTTCTTGGGATTATGGCTGCTAGTTATGGAAATAGTGTATTTAGCCAATTCCCCTCGAATTTAATTTGCTATACAAGCATGTGTTTTGTTTTAATGTCTGAACGACAATGGACAAAGAAGAACCAAATCACAAATCTTACATCTAAAATTTCTCCAAAAATTTAATAAGATTCCAAATAATGGAATTTTTGTTTTGTTTGTTTGTTTTTAAAAGTCAATAAAATCAAGGCTTTTTATAGGTTTTGGCAAGTGGCATGGGATTAGTTTAATCTATGGCATCAGACTATGAAAACCTACAGTTCAAATAATCATGACCATGTTTCTGAGTTAATCAGTATCATCACTGTTAATTACAATCAAGCTAAAGTAACTTGTGAGTTATTAGCAAGCCTAAGAAATATTACTTACAAAAATGTTGAAATTATTGTCGTTGACAATGCGTCAAAAGAAAATGCATCCGTTATTAAAGAGCAATTTCCTGAAGTGACCCTTATTTACAGTGATATTAATTTAGGATTTGCAGGTGGTAATGATGTTGAAGTTTGTGCTGATTTTTTAGAGCCCTTATATAAAAAAATAATTCATTTAGATTATACTGCGGCAGTTAGTCCAAAGATTAAATATTTTACTCCTGGTAATACAATTCAATATGCAGGCTCTTATGCTGTAAATCCTTTTACACTCAGAAATGCCCATGTGGGAACTGGTGAAATAGATTTTGGTCAGTATAATGAAACTAAATTAACCTCGTATGCTCATGGGGCATGTATGTTGGTAAAACGAAGCGTAATTGATTTAATAGGTAGTATGGATGAACAATTCTTTTTGTATTACGAAGAGCAAGATTGGTGTGAGAGAATGAATAGAAACGGATATCATATTTTTTATGTTCCGCAATCTGTTGTTTATCATAAAGAATCAATCTCAACTGGTAAAAATAGCCCATTAAAAACTTATTATTTGTCTCGTAACAGAATATTGTTTGCAAGAAGAAATTTCAGAGGTCTACAATTTTTGATATCAATGTTGTATTTAACCTTCGTTTCAGTTCCTAAAAATGTACTATCACTATATAAAGAAAAAGAAAAACTAACAGCTTATTTTGCTGGTATAATTTGGAATTTCACTAATAAAAAAAAATATAACTAAATCTAATTACTATGGAAATTTTAATTACAATCTCACAAGGAATCAGTTTATTGCTATTTATTTGGGCAGCTATCGCAACCTCTTACATGTTTATATATTCTGTATTTGGTCTTCTTTATACCGACAAAAGAAAACGTGTAAATAGTAAAGAACTTCAGTCGCCAAGAATTGCGGTGGTTATACCAGCTTATAAAGAAGACTCTGTGATTTTAAAAACAGCTGAAAGTGCATTAAGACAATCCTACCCAGTAGGGAAATATCAAGTTGTTATTGTTGCAGATAGTCTTCAAAGATCAACTTTATACAAGTTACATAATATGCCGTTAAATGTTTTAGAGGTTCAGTTTGAAAGCAGTACTAAGGCAAAAGCACTTAATGCAGCATTGAATTATTTGCCAGAAAATTTTGATATGATTGTTGTTTTGGATTCTGATAATATCATTCATTCAGATTTTTTATCTAAAATGAGTGATGCTTTTTTACAAGGACATAGAGCTATTCAAGGCCATAGAACAGCTAAAAACTTTAATACAGCGTATTCGTTATTAGATGCAATAAGTGAAGAAATAAATAATCATATATTTTGTAAAGGACAACAATATCTTGGAATGTCTTCAAGATTAACCGGTTCAGGAATGGGATTTGAATTCCAATTGTTTAAACAATTGATGTCGGAAATAAATGCAGTTGGGGGGTTTGATAAAGAATTAGAATTAAAGCTAATCTCTTCTGATGCAAAAATACATTATGTGCCAACAGCAATTGTATACGATGAAAAAGTCAGTAAATCAGAGGTTTTAGTAAAACAACGCTCTCGTTGGATATCTTCTCAATTTCATTACATGAAAAAATATTTACCTAGTGGAATAGTAAAATTATTTAAAGAACAAGACTTTGATTATTTCAATAAATCTATTCAGTTAGCTATTCCACCAAGAATGTTTATGATATTGATTGTGGTTTTTGGAATTCTGCTTTCAGTGTTAGCTAACAGTACAATTATAACTTATGCTTGGATTGTTTTATTCTCTTCATATATAATGGCATTTGTGATAGCATTCCCTAAAAAATTTGTGAGTAAACAGTTATTGAAATTAGTAATTACAGTTCCAAGTGCATTTTTCAAATTGGTAACTTCTATTCCTTCCATGTTTCATGCAAATAAAAAATTTATTCATACGCCTCATGAATCTTAAAATATAAAAATTAAAAACAAACAAATATTAACCAAAAAACCTATAATTATGAGTAATGTAAACAATATCAACTACGAAAGAGCGGAAGATTTAAAACGCTTAGATTTTATTCAAAACAGTTTGGATAAATTAGGGAACAGAAAATTAAAAGTCTTAGATGTTGGCTGCGGTAACGGGAACATCAGTAGATATATTGGTTCAAAAGGACATGATGTCTTAGGGATTGATATTTCCGAAGCAACAATTGAAAAAGCTAAAAGCTTAACTGACATGCCAAATGTGAGATTTAAAAATATTGCTGCCGAAGATTTAATTGCTACTGCTGAAATTTTTGATTTAGTAATATGTAGTGAGGTCATTGAGCACTTAGATACACCTTCTGTTGTTGTTGAAGTATTAAGAGCTTTAATTAATAAAAAAGGGATTTTAATTGTGACAGTTCCAAACGGATTTGGACCAAGAGAGTTGTTTATAACTAAACCTCTTCAATGGATGAAAACTAAAACTCCTGGAATTTATGGTGCGGTAAATTCATTCAAAAAAACATTAGGGTTTTCAGGAGCAACCGTTCAATCTGATGCAGAGAACTTAACCCATGTTCAGTTTTTCTCAAAGAAAAGTCTTCTAAATTTAATTAGTAAAAATGAATTGAAGCTAATTCAATTCCGCAGTTCTAATTTTATTGAAGGTGTTTTTCCTTATTCAATTTTAGCTAAACGATCAAAAAAATTACAAGATATTGATTGTTGGATGGCGGATCAATTACCAGATCAGATGGCAAGTGGTTTCATGAGTGCGTGGCAAATAAATAAATAACTAGGTTATGAAAACGCAGGGTAAAGTAAGGATATTAGAAACTATTCGTCAAGGGCAAGTTGGAGGAGGTGAAACACATGTACTTGACCTCGTTCGTAAACTAGATAAAAGTAAATTTCAGGTTGACGTTTTATCTTTTACGGATGGTCCTATGGTTGAAAAATTAAATTCGTTAGGCATTAATACTTATGTCATACATACTGAAAAACCCTTTGATATCAATATTTGGGGTACAGTATCTGAGTTTATTTCAAATGGAGGATATCATATTGTTCATGCTCATGGAACTAGAGCCGCCTCTAATGTTTTTTATGCTACAAATAAACTTAATATACCAATGGTTTATACAGTTCATGGATGGTCTTTTCATAATAATCAAAATTATTTTGTGAGAAGATTAAGAGAGTTAAGTGAAAGTTATTTAACTAAAAAAGCTTTTAAAACTATTACGGTATCTGAGAGTAATAAAAATGATGGTGTAAATAAATTTGGTTTAAAAAGAGTGCAAGTTATTTACAATGGAATTGATGATGAAAAATTTAATCCCATCAAAGAATATACAGATATCAGATCTGAATTTGGTATCTCTGAAAATAAAACATTGGTTGGATATCTGGTTAGAATGACAGAACAAAAAGATCCATTTACAATGATAAAAGCCATTAAAAAAGTAAGTAAAACTAATAAGAATATTATGTTTTTAATGGTTGGTAATGGAGATTTATTAGATGCTACTAAAAATATGGCTAATGAGTTAGGTGTCTCAGAACAAATAGTTTTTTCAGATTTCAGAAGCGATATCCCCGATATACTAAAAGCTATTGATATTTATTGCTTGCCATCTTTGTGGGAAGGTATGCCAATTGGAATGCTAGAGGCCATGGCTATGGGCAAAGCCTGTATTGCAACTTCAGTTGACGGAACAAAAGAATTAGTAAATGACGGAGTAAATGGAATATTAATTAATACAAAAGATTCAGACATGTTAGCTAAACAAATTATTCATTTGCATTTGCATCCCGAAAAAAGAACAGCATTAGGAAATAATGCTAAAGATTATATATCAAAAAATTTCTCGCTTAATGAAATGGTTGAGAAAGTTCAAAATATTTATTCAGAAATTATTGATAACATTTAAAAATTACGACTATGAATTTTATTCAGCTTATAAAATCTAATGAAATCATTAAAAATATTGTATTATGGATGTTGCAACCTCCAATGAGACCTAGACCTAGATTATGGGTTAGATTATTTGTGAATCCCTTTTTTCACAAAAAAGGTAGCAACTCTCTAATTCGTTTTCAAACCAGAATGGATGTATTTCCATTTCAAAAATTTGTTTTAGGAACATGGTCTACTATTGAAAATTATTCATGTGTTAATAATGCTATGGGGGCTGTAATTATTGGTAATCACTCAAGAATAGGCCTTAGTAATACGGTTATTGGGCCCGTTACTATTGGAAACAATGTTAATATTGCACAAAATGTAGTAATGAGTGGATTGAATCATGGTTATGAAGATATCTCTATCGCTCCTCGTTCGCAAAAATGCAGCGTCGCTAATATTAACATAGGTAATGATTGTTGGATTGGAGCGAATGTTGTAATTACTGCAGGTGTTTGTATTGGAAAGCACAGTGTAATTGCAGCGGGTAGTGTTGTTACTAAAGATGTTCCAGAATATAGTATAGTAGCTGGCAATCCTGCTAAAGTGATAAAACAATATAATTTTCATACAGAGAATTGGGAAAAAATAGTTGATGATTCAAAAAAACTTAATTATGGAAAAGCAGCGTGATATTATAATAGTTGGTATTCAACCTTGGGATATTGAGATAGGAAGCAATTGTAAAAACATGGCAATTGAGTTGTCAAAAAAACATAGAGTGTTATATGTTAATGCTCCCTTAGACAGAAGTACAGCAAAAAATAACAATAGTAGCGCAGTTAAAAAACGCTTAGATGTTATTAAAAATAAAAGTTCCTATTTAACAACAGTTTCAGACAATCTTTGGGAATTTAATCCGCCAATTAAAATTGAATCTATTAATTGGTTGCCTTCTATTGCTTTTAACTTTGCTAACAAAGTAAATAATAGGAAGTTTGCAAACGCTATTTCAAAAGTAGTTGAAGAGTTGAATTTTAAAAACTACATTATACTTAATGATAGTGATATGTTTCGAAGTTTTTATCTGAAAGAGTATTTAAAACCAGAGAAATATATTTATTATACTAGAGACAATTTGATGACTGTTCCGTATTGGAGAAAACATGGTATTTCAAAGGAACCCAAGTTGATGGCAAAATCGGACTATGTAGTTGGTAATTCGCCTTTTTTAATTAAGTATTCCAAAAAATTTAATACAAATTCATTTTATATCGGGCAAGGATGTGATGTTTCTTCATTTTCGTCCAAGCTTCAGTTTGATAAGCCTGAAGATTTAAATAAAATTAAAGGTAAAATTATTGGTTATACGGGCTTATTATCATCCCGACGTTTAGATATAAAACTAATTGAAAACATTGCTATTAGTCATCCTGAATGGAATATAGTTTTAGTTGGTACAGAAGAAGATAATTTTAAAGAGAGTAATCTCCATAATTTGGAAAACTGTTTTTTTTTAGGAAATAAGTCTCCAGAAAGTTTACCAGCATACATAAAATATTTTGATGTTTGTATAAATCCACAAATTGTAAATGAACTTACAGAGGCCAATTATCCTAGGAAAATCGATGAATATCTGGCAATGGGTAAACCAACAGTTGCAACTTATACTCCAACAATGGAAATATTTTCTGACTATACATATTTGGCACGCTCTTCGAATGAGTATATAAAAATGATTGAACTTGCTCTCGAAGAAAATGATTTTAGTCTCTCTTTAAAAAGAGAAAATTTTGCAAAATCACACACTTGGGAGAAATGTATCGAAAGCTTTTGGCAGGCAATAAACTATTAACTTTTAATTATACCGTTATGAAGAATGTTGAATTTATTTTTTTGATATGTTTATGTGTTGTTTTTTACAGCTATATTGGATATGGAATGGTGCTGTATGTGTTGGTGAAAATTAAAAGCACATTTTTTGGTTTAAAACCAATTAAAGAATCTACACAACTTCCTACGGTTACATTATTAATTGCAGCTTGGAATGAAGAAGAGATAATAGAAGAGAAAATTCAAAATTCTTTAAGTTTAAATTACCCTTCTGAAAAGCTAAATTTTATATTTATCACAGATGGCTCATCAGATGAAACACCACAAATAGTTTCAAAATACGAACGCATCAATTTATTACATCAAACTCAAAGAAACGGTAAAACAGTAGCTATCAATCGGGCTATGAAATATATTACTACTGACGTAGTTGTTTTTTCTGATGCCAATACGATGTTGAATCAAGATGCACTTTTAGAAATTGTAAAACACTATAGTGATGAAAAAGTTGGCTGTGTGTCTGGAGAAAAAAGAGTACGTATTCCCGATAATGCACAAGCATCTGCCGCTGGTGAGGGATTGTACTGGAAATATGAATCTAAATTAAAACAATGGGATGCTGAGTTATACTCTACTGCAGGCGCCGCTGGAGAATTATTTTCAATTAGAACAAATTTATTTAGTGAAACAGAAGAAGATACAATTTTAGACGATTTTGTTATTTCTCTCCGAATAGTTGAAAAAGGATATGTGATTGCATATGAACCTAATGCTTTTGCTATGGAAAATTCTTCTGAAAGCATAAAGGAAGAACTGAAACGAAAAGTGAGAATCTGTGCTGGGGCTTTTCAGTCTATGATTCGTTTATCTTCGCTACTAAATGTTTTTAAATATCCTAAATTTACATTTCAATATGTATCACATCGTGTTTTAAGATGGACTATTGCGCCTCTGGCTTTGTTTATGTTACTTCCTTTTAATTTTTATTTAGCATTTACTGGCCCATATATTTATTTCATCATTCTTATTCTACAATTGTTTTTTTATGCATTCGCCATCTTAGGATGGAAATATGAAAAGATGAAAACAAGAAAGAAAATGTTTTTTATCCCGTTTTATTTTTTAATGATGAATTATTCAGTATTAGCTGGATTTAAACGATTCCTTTTAAACGAACAAAGTCAGATTTGGCAAAGAGCTCAAAGAGCAGTTTAATAATGTTTAACCTACAAATAAATAAAACATGAATACTAATATTAATAAAAAAAGCAAAGCGCTTCCTAATTTAGCAGCACTACGAGGTTTTTTAGCATTAACAGTTGTATTACTTCATATTCCATTAATGACTAAAAATCAACATTTGCCATATTTTAATGATTGGGCTATTTTCAATAAAGGATATAATGCGGTTTGGGGATTTTTTACATTAAGTGGTTTTTTAATAATTAATTTATTATATCAAGAAAAACTTAAAACATCAACCGTTAATGTTAAAGATTTTTATTCTCGCAGAATCTTACGTATTTATCCTGTTTATTATATTGTATTATTATTCGGATTAGCTTATTATCATTTTATACTTCCTCAGTTCGGAATTAAATTCGATACTAATTATACAATTGGTGAGGCTTTTTTATGGTGTGTTGCATTTTTACCAAATGTGTTTTTTAGTTTATTTGACCCAGGTGGAATATTATCTATCCTTTGGTCAATAGGGATTGAAGAACAGTTCTATTTAATGATTGCGCCTATTTCTAAATACATTAAGTCTAATCGATTTACTATCATATTAGCTTTATTTACTGTATTATATTTTGTTTTATATTTTAATCCATATACCGAATTCTTTAGAAGATATCGCTTTATGTACTTCTATTTTTCTATGGGCGGTTTAATGGCAATTTTAAATAGTCAACAAAAAATTAATTTTTTGATATTCCCGAAAATTTTGAGATTGTGTTTGTATGCAGTTTTTGGAATGTACTTTTTTACAAACTTATTTGAGTTCTCTAATGAAGCATTAAAACATGCTTTTAGTATGAGTCTTTTTGCCTTATTTATATTAAATATTTCTAACGAAAAAGACTTTGTTGTAAGTAATAAATTTATTAATTATCTGGGTGAAATTTCTTACGGTATATATATGTACCATATGATAGCCCTGAATTTAATTACATTTATTTCTTTAAAAATAAATATCGAACAGCTATTTGGCTATATAGGGTCCGTTGTATTTATTAATGTAACAACTATTGGACTAACTATCTTTTTTTCACATCTCTCGTTTTATTATTTTGAAAAAACATTTATTAATCTGAAGTCAAAATTTCGAAAGTCTAACCAACCAAAAAGTTTACCAACAATTACACTTCATACTCATTTAAACTAACCCTTATAACCTACAACTATGAAAATTATTACCAACTCCTTATTTATGTTAGCTATTGTTTTAGTAGCTTGTCAATCTAATAAACCTACAGATAATATTGTTACAGATGTTAATACTAACGCTATTATACCTCAAATCTCAACTGATTCTAATTCTAAAGCCACAGATAGTAAATCAAGTGCAGAAATATTGATGGAAAAGAGTGATTGTTATACTTGTCATTCAATGGATACTAAATTAATAGGCCCATCTTTTATAGAAATATCTGAGAAATATAAAAATACAAAGGATGATGTTCAAAAATTATCAGACAAGATTATTAACGGAGGAAGTGGTGTTTGGGGAGAAGTACCTATGCAAGCTCATTCTCAAATGAGTAAAGAAGATGCTGCAGAGATGGTTAAATTTATTTTGTCTATTAAATAGTTATTAAAAATCCTAGGGA
>JBBIUW010000074.1:0-9402 GCA_037440045.1 Sphingobacteriaceae bacterium | reverse complement strand
CTCTTCAGGAAATTTCAGGTACCGTAATTTTAGATTCAAACACAATTGCATGCATACAAGACGAAAATGGCATTTTGTTTTTATACGATATGCAAAACTATCGTATAAGAAAAGAGATTAATTTTGGCCCTGATGGTGATTATGAAGGCATAGCAAAAGTAAATCACACCCTTTACATTTTAAGAAGTGATGGTGTAATTTTTGAAGTCGAAAATTATTTAAGCAGTAAATTACATGTAAAAGAATACATCACTACCATTCCTGCTATTAATAATGAAGGAATTTGTTTTGATGCTTTAAATAACAGATTACTTATTGGCGAAAAAGGAAAAATAAATAAAGACCCTATAAATAAAACCTATCGTTGTATTTATGGTTTTGATTTAAAAACAAAAACACTAAATCATCTTCCTGTATATAATTTTAATACAATAGATATCAATTTATTTGCAAAAATGTCAGGCATTGTTTTTACAAAAGCAACTTATAAAAAAGAAAAAACTAATGAAAATAGTTTGAAATTTAATACGTCTGAAATTGGCATTCATCCTATTACAAAGCAGCTTTTTGTTCTTTCGGCAACCGACCATTGTATATTTATTTTTGACACAACTGGCAAACTAGAAAAAATAGAGCCTCTAAATCCAGTTATGTTTAATAAACCTGAAAGTCTATCATTTTATAACAATGGAGATTTGCTAATTACAAACGAAGGACAAGCGCACCATCCTACTCTACTTAGGTTTAATTACCTAAAGAAATAAAATATATACATTTAGTAAAGTCTAATTTTATGAAAACTGCATCAACAACAAAATTCACAGAAACACTAAAACTGCTTAAGTCTTTAATGTTTCAATTTGATAACGAGAGTAATGATAAAAAAATCAAATTACTGAATGAACTGATGCTAATGATTCCTAAAAAACATAGTGAATTTATGCAGTTACAACAGTTATTGTTGGGTATGATGGCTTATCCTGGCAATCAACCTATTTTAAATTTAGTTCAAAAATACACTTGGCAATTATTAGACGAATTATCAAAAGACGAACGGTTGCAAGAAAAACTAATAGGGACTGGTTTATTGCACACATCCATAGAATGTAATTTTAGTTTCTCAAAAACTAAACATATCATTACTCAATTTCCAAATCAAGTTTCTATTCATAGTGCCTCTTCTAGTATCGAAACCCAAAAAGCAATATTAAAACAAATTTTACCTGATGTAGAATACTCAACTATTCACGAAGGTGAAAAAGATTTAAAAACTAGATTAAGTAAATTCAATTCATCGAAACAAACTGATTTAGAGTGGTTAATACAAACCATTGAATCCGGCATAGCAGATGAAAAAACACAAACATTTATATATAATCAGTTAGGTATATTTATTCAATGGAAAGTATCTAACAAAATCGATTCTGTAAGTTTTTTAAGAGGTGCAGATTTACCAGTTTATTTTCACACCTCACCCCTTGAAAAGAAAATAGATTTACAAGAAATAATTTCAAAAAAATTACCAAGCCCCGTAAAACTATCTTTAAAAGAAAAACAACAATTAATTCATTCAGCTAAAATGACACTGTTTTATTTGTATAGAGAAACAGAACCATTTACAAATGCAAACGAAAATGACATTACATTATTTCATTTAGATAAAGGGATTTCAGTAGCACTATTTGGAAGCATCAGCAACAAGCGTTATTCATTAGAATCATACATAGGATATTTAGTTTTAAAAAACAATATTCCTGCTTCTTATGGAGGAGGATGGATATTTGGTGAACGTAGTCAATTTGGTATTAATATTTTAGAATCATTTCGAGGTGGTGAATCAAGTTTAATTATTTGTGAATTATTACGTATATATCATCAACATTTTGGAGCGACTCGTTTTGTTGTAAAACCTTATCAATTTGGATTACATAACCCTGAGGCCATTAAAACAGGAGCTTTTTGGTTTTATTACAAGTTGGGCTTTCGTCCAGAAAGTGAAGAATTAAAAGCATTGGCATTAAAAGAAGAACAAGAAAAAATTAAAAACCCTTCTTATAAAAGCGATAGTCATACATTAAAAAAATACACCAAAAGCAATATTGCTTTAACCATTTCAGAAAACAGTTATCCGATATATGACTCAGAAGTGATTAGTAAAAAAATCACGCATTATATTAATGTACATTACAACGGCAATAGAGAAAAAGCCTTATATGAGTGCTTTAAAAATCTCAAAAAAACTTTAGCAATCAATACTAATTCTTGGAAAACAGAAGATATAGATTACGGCAAACAGTTTTCTGTATTATGTCACACTCATCCTGATGCAAAAAAATGGGTGATGAGAAATAAAAAAAATATTATTTCATTTATACAACTTAAATCTTCTAAAACGGAATTACCTTGGATTAAACATCTCCAAAAATTTAAAGGCTTTTGGGAGTTGTAAAGTTCTTTATTTTAATTCATTTATTTTTTTCAATAAATCTGTTGTACCTTGATAATCCTCAGATTTTAATTTTTCTTTTTTAGCTGTTTCAATAGCTTTATTGGCAGTTTCTGTAGCTAATTGCTTTCTGCCAATTTTATATAATACCGCTGCATAAGTATCTAAATTAGCATAACTTGGCTCAAGTTCACAGGCTTTTTTGGCCCATTTTTCTGCATTACCTAACAATTCTTTATCATTAAGATTTTCGTAAAAAGTCCACGAAACATTGTTTAACGCGCTGGCATCTTTTAAGTAATACTTATCTACATTAGCAATTGCCAATTTAGAATAGTCATCCCATTTAGCATTTTGTGCTGCTCTATTTAAATCTACCTCAAAAAACACCTGTTCCGTTAAGGGCGAGTTAAATGATGCAATTTGAGATTTTACATCTGCATATTTAGCTTCATTAAAAGATTTAATATTAAGCACTGCTTGTAGTGAACTCTTGAAAACATCTGCGATTTTAGCATCAACTACTTTCTGAGAATAAATCCCTACATATCTATCTTTGTTACTCATTAAAAAACTAAATGTTTTTGAATCAATAGAGTTTACAAAAGATTGAATCATATTCCAGTTTTCTTCATGAAACAACACATCATCTTCTAATAAAGAAAAATATTCATCCACTAAGTTTCCTGGTTCTAAACAAGTTGCTTCTTTGGCTAAAATATATTGTTTTAAAAAATCTGCATTTGATTTATTGTTGCTATAATTTTTCACAAAATGTAAATAGCATTTTTCTGGATTTTGAGCATCTTCTGCTAAAGCAATAAAATCGTTGACAGACATCGATCCTGCAACTCTATGAACTAAATTACCATTCCCATCTACAAATAATAAATTAGGATAACATTTGACTTCATATTTTTCTGCGAGTTGAATACCTTCGCCTTTTTCCATATCAATTTTAGCATTCACAAAATGCTTATTGAAATAATCGGCTACCGTATCGTTAGTGAAAATATTTTTGGCCATATACTTACAAGGCCCGCACCATGTTGTATAAGCATCTATAAAAATAAGTTTGTTTTCTTTTAAAGCTTTAGCTTTAATTTCAGAAAATGTGCCGTGGTTAAAATCAATACTTCTGTTTTGTGCTACAGATGCTAATGAAATTGCACTTGCTATGTATATAAAATATTTTTTCATTGACAGATTGTTTACTCTTTATATGTTTTAGGAACTTGTGGATCGGTGATAATAATATAATCCCCTTGATTTTTAAAATTGTCCCAATTAATATTAGGAAAAGAATCATCGGAACCCGAAGAGACAACTAATATTTTAGCTTTAGGATTATATTTTTTCAACTGTGTAACTACTGCAAATCCTTCATCACTATGAAAACGCCCATTTACTTGAAACACTTTTTTAGTTTTATTTACTTTTAAATATTCAGCAATTGAGTAAGCCATTGTTGCGTCCCATAATGATTGAGCCATCACTAAATTAAAACCACCCATACTCATAACTGGTGTTGCTTTTTTTGAAGTATCTTTTGGATCATGTGATAAACCCATTAACTTTTCATAGTATTTCCCTGAGGCTGTATCATAAGGTAAAGGCGCAAAGAATTTTTTAGACTCTGTAGGTAAAGCCATTAAAGCTTTTTGCCCTTTTCTGCCAGCTAAATTAGAATAACGTCCTGCTGCATTAGCACAAATAACGTGTAATTTATTTGTTTTACTTAGTTCAACCATCGGTCTGTAATCTCTATAATTAGGCCAAACACGTGCATCTTTTTTGAAATTCTTTTCTTTTATTTCAGAGGTCAAATATTCATTCATAATTGGCTGAACATCTCTATCAAACATTTCCATAGATAAAGATATATTGTTTTGAAATTTTTGAGCTAAAGCTTCATAAATTTTAAACTCTAAATAATGCGTTACAGAATCGTTATGCTCTTCTCCGTAAAAAAGCACATCATTCGTTTTCATGTCCTCTACAATATCATTAATACTAACTTCTTTAGCTTGTTTTACCGAATAGATTTTATAATTTTTTTCAGTGACTTGAGCTTTGTTCGTAAAACCAAATAAAACTAAAAAAACTGTGAATAATATATTGTAACGATTCATGATATTTATTTTATGTTAAATGTAATAATTTAAAGGATTTCCGCTCGAGATAATTTGAAATTTATTAATAGTATATCGGTTTAGCTTTATTCTATAACAATATCATGTTTAGTTAAAAGTCTGAATAAATCTTGAGTTAAAAATTTAGCTCTTTTTACATTATTAATTTCTGGATCAATTGAAAAATTAATAGAGCTCGTAAAATCAATCCCCGAAAGATTTGTATTTGAGAATAAAGCTTCATATAAATCACAATCTACTAATAAAGCTTTACTCAAATCTGCATTGGTAAAATTAACTTCATGCATTTTACAAGATTTAAATTCACTCTTGTTCATTTTTTTACTATCAAATGAGGCGTAGTCTAACAAACACTTTTCGAAATAAACTTCAAAAGCAAAATCTTTGGCCTGAAAAAAATTAAGCCCCAGTAGTTTACAGTCAATAAATTCAACGCCTTGAAGTTTGGCATTATTTAATTTGCAGTTACTTAAATTACAATTTTTAAAACTGCAATTAATAAAATTTAAATTTGATAAATCAGAAAAATGACAATTTACAAATTCGCATTTTTCGTAATCTTCTCTTTCAGAACTTTTCAGAGAAACATCTTTATTATTGATTACCTCAAGAGGTTTTAATAGTTTTTTACTCATAACATCTTAATCAACTAATACTTTTAATTGATTAAAATAAAGATAAGAAAAATCCTAAAACAAACTCAACTGATTATCTCCTGCTTTATATGCGTTTTTTTTAACCACATAGGAACAGTAGATTTATTTTTTAGGTAAAATGCTAAAGAATTCATTTACAAAAGTTTTCTGACCTTCTCTGAAAATATTAAAACAATTAAAATTGATTAAAATTCCTTTAGGTGATTTGAGCAGTTTCATATAAGATAGAAGCTGCGCTTCATGAACATTAGTTAAAGCTTGTACAGATTTTAATTCAACAACTAAACATTTTTCTATAAATAAATCACATCTAAATTCCATATTAAGTTGTTTTTCTTTATAAAAAACTGGAATATGCATCTCTGTTGAAAAATTTATTTTTCTATGAACTAACTCCTCTTTTATGCATTGATGATATATACTCTCTAATAAACCTCTACCCATAATTTTATGAACTTCAATCGAAGCTCCTACAACTTCATAAGTAAGCTCATCTAAATATTTTTGAGTAATCATCCTATATTTCTATGTGGTTAATTTTACTTAGAACAAACTCAATTGATTATCTCCTGCTTTATAATTAAATCCAACCGTATTAAATACAAATTTAGACTCACTAGGCATAAAACGATCTCGAGATAATTTAAATAGCTGCATAATAGATTCAGCTATTTTTCCTTCTCCTTTCATGCGAACACTTTTTCTGGAATCACTTACTTTTCCTCCATGACAATCCATAATTTGATTCCAAACCTTGTCTGCTCTGTCAGGAAAATTTTTCACTAACCAATCTTTAAATATATGTTCAACCGAGCCATTTAATCTGACTATTGTAATACCAGCTGTGCTAGCACCAGCAGCTGCAGCTTGTTCTATAACATTAGGAATTTCATGATTATTAATACCTGGGATAATTGGGGCTACCATAACACCACATGGAATACCATGTTTTGAAAGCGTTTCTAAAACCATCATTCGGTTTTTATAAGTTGCCGTTCTGGGTTCCAACAATTGTCTTACTTTTTCATCAGTACCAGTAATAGAAATCATAACATGAACTAAATTATGCTCTGCCAATTCTGTTAAAACATCTATATCTCTTGTAATTAAAGAATTTTTAGTAATAATTGCTACAGGATGTTTGTACTTTAGGCATGTTTTTAAAATATTTCTAGTAAGCTCCATTTCCCTTTCTATGGGCTGATAACAATCTGTATTACCCGAAAGCATTATAGGCTTTGGTTTCCAGCTTTTTTGACCAAAAGCTTTCTCTAATAGCTCAACTGTATTTTTTTTAACAATAATTTTTCGTTCAAAATCTAAGCCTGCACTATAACCCCAAAATTCGTGCGAATTACGTGCATAACAATAAATACAACCATGTTCGCAACCCTGATATGGATTTAAAGAATATGCCAAACCAATATCAGTACTCTCTACCTTATTTATAATAGATTTAGGATACGTATAGATAACTTCCGTTTTTTCTTTTTGCAAAAACTCTTCGTCCAATCCCTCAATATGGTCTTGAACATATTGATTTTGTTGGAATTTATTATGAGGATTAAACTGTGCTCCTCTTCCTTTAAAGTAATTAACAATCCTGTTTTCCATGGCTTTATAATTCGACATAAAGTTACAACCATTAAATAGCAATTGATTGCTATATTTTGTAGCATTTTATTTGATGGAATTTCAAGTACTATTTTCAAATTCATAAATCTCAAATCTGAATTATTACTGAAAAAAGTAATTTTATTTTGTATTAATTCTGTAAAAACAAAAATAATTACCTCAAAATAGATGAACGGTATTGATTCTATATGTTTTATACAATAGATTAGACACAACTAAAACACAAACACATGAATAAAACACTCACTACTGTTATCTTATCGGGGATTTGTTCTCTGTTTTTTGCTCAGCAAAACACTTCTGTTATAGAAGGTGCCCATGTTGATTTTAAATCGAGCATTACTAATTTGCCACTACAAGTTAGTTTCGAAAAATCTAAGCACCTAACAGATAATCAATTTACTGATTGGATGAAAAAAGAAATGATTAATGATGAAAACGTATCATTTTCTTCAGTAAAACAATATCGCGACCAACTTGGGTTTATGCATCATCGTTTGCAGCAAAACTACAAAGGCTATAAAATTGAAGGAGCTATTATTATCGCTCACAGTAAAAATAATGAAGTAAGTTCATTTAATGGTGATTGGTTTAAAGATATTACCTTATCTAATTCGATATCTATATCTGAACAACAAGCCTTACAATTTGCATTAAATAAAGTAGGTGCTAAAAAATATAAGTGGGAAAACAAAACAGAGGAAGCTCATATGCAAGAAGTTTTAAATAACCCAAACTTTAATTACAAACCAACTGGAGAATTATGTATTGTTCCAAGTATTGATACGAAGAATCAACATATCACATTCCGATATGCATACAAATTCAATATTTATGCAGAAGAACCATTATATAGAGCAAATTTATTTATTGATGCTAGCAACGGAACAATTATTAAAGAGCATAATTTAATTTGTACCATTGATGCTGTAGGAACTGCCAATACAAAATATAGTGGCACCAAACCTATAACTACAGATAGTTATACCGCTGGCTATCGATTAAGAGAAACAGGACGTGGAGGTGGAATAGAAACCTATAACATGAATAATACACAAACGTATGGCACTACTGATTTTACGAATACTGTAAATACATGGACAATCACAACTGCCAACCAAGCAGCAACTGATGCTCATTTTGGTGCAGAATCAACATACGATTACTACTTTCAAACATTTAACAGAAATAGTATTGACGATAACGGCTATAAATTATTAAGCTACGTACATTATAGCACTAACTATGTAAATGCATTTTGGGATGGACAACGCATGACCTATGGAGATGGACAGGTATCTCAAGGATTTAATATTATGACGGCATTAGACGTTTGTGGCCATGAAATTACACATGGAGTTGTAGAAAATACTGCTGGACTTAACGGTGGAGAAGCAGATGCATTAAACGAAGCCTTTGCTGATATTTTTGGAACATCCGTTGAGTGGTTTGCAAGACCATCACAACACGACTGGTTAATGGGGCTTGATATTTCTACTAATGGAACTGCCATCAGAGACATGTCGAACCCAAATAATTTACAACAACCAGATACTTATCAAGGAACGTATTGGTCATCAACAGGAGAACCACATGACAATGATGGCCCTTGTATTTATTGGTTTTACTTATTATCTGTTGGTGGAAGCGGAACAAATGATAATAGTCAAGCATATAACGTATCTTCCATTACAATGGCAAAAGCACAAGCTATAGCTTATAGAGCTATGACAACTTATATGACACCTAGTACTGATTATGCTGCTGTAAGAAATTATTGCATACAAGCAGCTAAAGATTTGTATGGTGCTTGTTCAAATGAAGTAATTCAAACCACCAATGCATGGTATGCTGTGGGAGTTGGCGCACAATATGTAGCAGGCAGTATTGGTACAAATTTTACAGCAAACCAACAAAGTTCTTGTGCTTTACCTACAAACGTTACTTTTAATAATACAACTGCTGCTGGACAAACATACATGTGGGATTTTGGCGATGGAACAACCAGCACTACAACAAATCCTTCTCATTCATATTCTGTAAATGGTACATATACTGTAAAACTAGTAGCCACAGGTTGTACAGCTGGCTCAAAAGATTCTTTAATTAAATCAAGTTATATTACTATTAATGCCCCTTCTGCTCCTGCTGCAAATGATATTAGTATTTGTTCTAATACATCGGGTAGTCTAACAGCAACAGGAAACGGTGTTATTCAATGGTATGATGCTGTTGGAGGAAATTTATTAGGCACAGGTAATAGTTTTACAACTCCAACCTTAACTAATAGCACAACGTATTATGCAGTAAACAGTGTATCTCAAGCTCCTGTGTTTGGTGGACCAACAACAAATACGGTTTTTGGAGCTGGGTCAAATTTTAATGGCAATACGGTTCATTATCAAATTTTTGATGTTATTCAAGCATGTACATTAAAAACTGTAAAAGTAGTAGCAAATTCTGCTGGTAACCGAACTATAGAACTAAGAGATGCTGCAGGTGCAGTATTGCA
>JBBIUW010000073.1:0-9445 GCA_037440045.1 Sphingobacteriaceae bacterium | reverse complement strand
ACGAACTGGATTAAATGTAAAAATTCCAAAGATTTTTGCGCCATTTATAGAAGACCAAAAATTGTTTTAACCACCAAAATTCAGGAAGTAAAAAGTAACAAAAAACGAAAAAATATTACATACGAAAGCTTATCAGCAACGAACGATTGAGTTGAGAGAACAATCTTTATAAATTAGCTAAAAACATTGTTATGGCTAATTTACAAATACACAAACTTAAAAAAGCTACTAAACGTATCATTTTGGTAGCTCTTGTATTATCAATAAAAGACTGTTTGAGTTCAGATTTATCGCCTATTAATTCAATAAGTTCAGTACCCATGATTCGCATAAAGATGGCAGGAGCGCCAAGTTACTTGGACGAAACTGTTATTTATTATCAAACAGGAGCCTCATCTGGATTTGATTCTGAATTTGACTCATATAAAATACAAGGTCCAAATCCTGTTCCGCAAATATCACAAAACTGGAATAACACATTAATAGCTATAAATGGGGTTCCTCCTGTTTCTCCAACATTTTCTACCTATATCAATGTAACAACGCCAATATCCAAAACCTTTACAATAACAGCTGCAGATTTCGATTTTTTACCAGCAGGAACATGCGTTTATTTAAACGATTTATATACTGGCATAACCACAAATCTTTTACAAACTCCCTATACCTTTTTTTTACATGATACTACAATAGCTTCCAGATTTTCAATTTTGATTACACATTTTGAACAACTATTCACTTCAAATTTAACCCAACCATCTTGCCAATTAATTAATGGAGGAAAAATTAAAATAACAGGTAATAACAATGCTCCTTGGAATTATGTTTGGAAAGACTCTACAAATACAATTATAAAATCATCAATAGGCTTAAGCACCAGCGACTCTATACAAAACTTATCCGAAGGAAACTATAAAGTTGAAATATATCAAACAAATAACACTTGTTATTACGCTGTAACAAATTTCACAATCAATAAAGTCTCAATACCAATCGTTAATTTTATTTCACCAGATAGTATAAACACCAATTCTACATTTAATTTCAATTTGATAAATCAATCTTCTAATTGCACCAATTTCGAATGGGATTTTGGTGACGGTGTTGGACACTCTAACGATTTTGAACCTACCTATTCCTATTTAAATTCAGGCGTTTTTTCAATAAAACTCAAAGGATATAGTCAATCTGGCTGTATGGATAGCACAACCAAAATTATAAAAGTAGAAGATGTATTAACTGGAATCAATAGCTTAAGTAAAAAAAACATTGAATTATGTATGGATGAATATGATAATTATTCCATAAAAATTAACCAACCATTAAACACATTAGATTTAACGATAACTACATTAACAGGAA
This sequence comes from Sphingobacteriaceae bacterium, assembly GCA_037440045.1. GTDB lineage: Bacteria > Bacteroidota > Bacteroidia > B-17B0 > Aurantibacillaceae > UBA4416. The sequence goes on along the minus strand of JBBIUW010000073.1, from coordinate 8,083 downwards.
GTTTCATTAAACGTATTACAAAAAATAATCTTTCAAAAAATGATGTAGTTATATTAAACATAAATGAAGTTAAATCTGGAATTTATTTGCTAGACGCTACACTTGAAGATTCATCACATTTAAGTTATAAGATTTTTAAAAACTAGTTTTAAACTATTTTATTTCTAGGATGATAACTCAATATGTTTTCCCGAAGAAAATGCTGATCTAGATGCGTATAAATCTCTGTTGTTGTAATACTTTCATGCCCTAACATTTCTTGCACCGCTCTTAAATCAGCACCACCTTCTACCAGATGAGTAGCAAACGAATGTCGGAATGTATGCGGGCTTAATGTTTTTTTTATTCCTGCTTTTTCAGCCAAATCTTTAATCACATAAAACACCATTTGACGTGTAATTGGCGTACCACGTTTACTCAAAAAAACCATATCCTCATTATTTTTTTTAATCTTAATATGAGTACGATGATGAGTTAAATAATTATCAATTAATTTAAGTGCTGATTTACCAATAGGAATTAATCGTTGTTTATCTCCTTTTCCAATAACGCTAATAAATCCATCATTCACATGTAAATCACTCAATTTTAAAGAAATCAATTCAGATACGCGCAATCCACAACTATATAATGTTTCGAGCATAGCTAAATTACGCTCACCTTCAGGAGTACTTCTATCTATAGCTGAAAGCATTAAATCTATTTCTTCAACACTTAAAAACACGGGTAGTTTACGTTTAATGCGAGGTGTTTCTAATAATTCGGCAGGACTTGTTTGAATATAATTTTCAAGAACCAAAAATTTAAAAAAATGTTTAATTCCCGAAATAATGCGAGATTGAGTTGTTTCTGTAAAATGGAAATCAGCAATATATTTCAAAAATTCTTGTAAATGATTTAAAGTAACATCTGAAGGTTTTTTTGATGGATAATACACCTCGATAAAAGTCATTAATTTCTGAATATCGCTTTCGTAAGAAACTACAGAATTTTCAGAAAGTGATTTTTCTACCTGAAGGTAGTACTTAAAATCATTGATATTTGATTTCCAAAGTTGCAGAGTAATGAGTATTTTTGAATTAATAAAAAATAAACGACGTGTTAAAGATAGCAATAATCAATGGTCCAAATTTGAATCTTTTAGGAAAAAGAGAAGTGGAAATTTATGGAACTCAATCTTTTGAAGACTATTTTAAAACACTTCAAACTAAATTTCCTAATATCGAATTAAGCTATTACCAAAGCAATGTAGAAGGAGAATTGATTAATAAATTACACGAAATTGGATTTAGCTACAATGGTATAATTATTAATGCTGGAGCTTACACTCATACTTCTATTGCTATTGCTGACGCCATTGCAGGGATTAAAACCCCTACCATTGAAGTTCATATTAGTAATATTTTTTCTAGGGAAGATTATCGACATTTATCCTATTTAGGGAAACATTGCGTAGGAAGCATTAGTGGCTTTGGATTGAAGGGCTACGAAATGGCAATTGAAAGTTTTTTATAAGCAGATATTTTTCAATAAATATTATCCTAAAATCTCATCGAAGCATTTACCCATATAAGCAATCATCTCATCATTAATCATAGGAGTTACCCCAATCCAAAAAGTATCATTTACTATAATGTCTGTATTTGGCAAATCACCTACAATTCGATAGTCATAATCTTTAAAATATGGTTGCTTACGCAAATCGCCAGCAAACAATAAACGAGTGGCTACTTTCTTGTCATTTAATTTTTGTACTAAATCATTACGTGTAATTCCTGCATCTTTCTTAACAGTAATTAAAAAGCCAAACCATGAAGGGTTCGCATTTGGTGTTGCTTCAGGTAAAATTAATTTATTCGAATGTTTTTGTAAAGTCTTAGTCAATACATCAAAATTATGTCTTCTGATTTTAATGAATTCATCTAACTTTTCTAACTGAGCTAAACCTAAGGCAGCTTGCATATCAGTTATTTTCAAATTAAATCCTTGACGAGAATAAATGTATTTATGATCATAGCCCATAGGTAAATCACCTAGCTGCTGACAAAAACGCAAACCACAAGTATTATCTTTTCCTGGCTCACACCAACAATCACGCCCCCAATCTCTGAACGATTCTGCAATTTTCTTTAGTTTAGAATTAGAGGTATATACAGCACCACCCTCACCCATTGTAATATGATGAGCTGGGTAAAAACTAAGTGTAGCAATATCGCCAAATGTACCAACATGTTGTCCATTATACGTTGCTCCTAAAGCATCACAACAATCTTCCATTAACCACAAGTCATGTTTCTCACAAAAAGCGGTAATCACATCTAAATTAAACACGTTACCCATTGTATGAGCAATCACTACAGCTTTTGTTTTATGAGATAACGCTTTCTCTAATAACTCTACATCAATTTCATAATGAGGAATCGTTACATCCAAAAACACAGGAACAGCACCATATTGCAAAATGGGATTTACTGTTGTTGGAAAAGATGCCGCAACGGTAATCACCTCGTCTCCTGGTTTAATTCTTTCTTCACCCAACTCTTTGGCTGTTAATGCAGAAAAGGCAACTAAATTAGCTGATGAACCGGAGTTAACTGTTAATACAGATTTTACATTTATATACTTTGCTAATTTTTTTTCAAACTCTGCATTAAATTTACCTGTGGTGAACCAAGCATCAAGAGCAGAATCAGTAATATAAGTTAGTTCCTTATGATCGAATACTTTTCCACTAACAGGCACAGCAGATTCTCCTGCTATAAAAGCTTTTTGCTTAAACGCTTCATCATGATACTCTTTTATTAAAGCATGTATTTGATGTTTGATATCTAATAATTTTGACATAGTTGTTGTTTTTATTAAACCATATAAGTTATACAAGGTTTTATTCTAGGATTTGTTTATTTTTTGAACCACAAAAGTCATAAAAGAACATATAAGTAAGAGCTTCTCATTAATTTAAAATTCGGTAAAGTTCATTAACACATGTTTTTTGTCCATCATGGTAAATATTTGTTGTGTTAAAATTAAATAATATTCCAAAAGGAGCTTCTAATAAATTCATGTAGGTAAGCAACTGCGCTTCATGAATTGGCAGTATCTTTTCAACAGCTTTTAATTCTACGACTATCGTATTTTCAATAAATAAATCACAACGCAATTCTGTTTCTAATTGCAACCCTTTATAATTAAGAGGAACTAATAATTCAGATGTAAAAGAAATCTCACGAATATTCAATTCGTGAACTAGGCATTTATGATAAACACTTTCTAATAAACCTGGGCCAATCGACTTATGTACTTCAATGGCAGCGCCATTAATTTGGTAAGTAAGGTCTTTTATTTCAGCTTTAGTTAACCGCATTTTTATGAACTTTTATGTCTTTTATGGTTTAATTATTTTTAAGACAATATGATTCTATTTGTTTAACACGACAATCGTATATATTGTTTTGAGAACCGATAGCTATCTGATTAATTTCTTCTTGATATCCTTGAATTGTAAATTGAATAGTTTCTTCAAAATTTAATTTTGGTTTCCAACCTAAAAAATTCACAGCCTTTGTAATGTCTAGTTTCAATAAACCGGCTTCATGTAATTTTTCAGTTGCTTTAGGAGAATCTATTTTGATACTTGGAATTATTTTTTTCACTTCATTTACTACATCTCCAACACTATAATTTTCGAAAGCTGCAGGTCCAAAATTCCAACCACCTGTATAAGACTTTCCTTTCAACCATAATTTCTCTGCTAACTTCATATAACCAAAAACTGGTTCTAATACAAACTGCCAAGGACGAACAGAATTAGGATTACGAATTTCTGAAGTTTGATTAGATTGATAAGCTCTCATCATATCCGGTATAATTCTATTATCAGCCCAATCTCCTCCTCCAATAACATTTCCAGCTCTACCTGACGCCACATGAGCCGTTCCGTCTTTTGTAAAAAAAGATTTGATATATGAATTTGTAATTAATTCCGAACAACCTTTTGAAGCACTATATGGATCATCACCTCCCATCGCATCATTCTCTCGATAGCCCCACATCCATTCGTTGTTTTGATAACACTTATCTGTTGTTACATTAATAGCCACTTTTACAGAAGGGCAGTTTCTCACTGCTTCAAAAAAGTTCACAGTTCCCATTAAATTTGTTTCGAAATTATAATGAGGATTGTTATATGATTCAATCACTAAAGGTTGAGCCGCTAAATGAAACGCTATATCTGGTTTAACTTGATTGAAATAATTTTGTAATTGCTCTAAGTTTCTAACATCACCGTCTATATGGTGAATTTTTTTTGAAAGCTCAGTTGTTACGTAATTATCTTTTTCAGTAAGAGGAGGCAAAGCATATCCATAAACATCCGCTCCTAATTCTTTCAACCAAATACACATCCAAGAGCCTTTAAATCCTGTATCTCCTGTAACTAATATTTTTTTGTCTTTATATATTCCTAAAAATAAATCTAAATTTTTCATTGTCTATTTATTTCCAAATTTTCCAATCAGCTGCACCACTTTGCCAAAGTGCTTCTAATTCTATCTTATCTCTAATAGCATCCATACATTTCCAAAAACCATTATGCTGATAAGCTGATAATTGGCCTGCTTCTGCTATTTCAATCAACGGTTTTTTCTCCCATTGCACATCATCCATATTACCATCTAAATAATTAAAAATTTCTGGTTCTAAAACAAAGAATCCTCCATTAATCCAAACACCATCACCTAAAGGCTTTTCTTGAAATGTAGTTACAGTTCATTGGCATCTGTTTCCACATTACCAAATCTACCAGGTAATTGAATTGATGATAATGTTGCCAGTTTACCAGATTTTTTATGAAACTGAATTAATTCAGGAATATTAATATCAGCCACACCATCACCGTACGTTAACATAAATGGCTCGTTACCAACATATTTTTGAATACGTTTAATACGACCAGCTGTATTAGTATTAATTCCAGTATCTACTAAAGTTACTTTCCAGTTTTCTGAACCAGAATTATGAACTTCCATTTTATTGTTTGCTAAATCAAACGTAACATCTGTCTGATGAAGGAAATAGTTCGCAAAATATTCTTTGATGACATAACCTTTATAACCACAACAAACAACAAATTCATTAAAGCCATAATGCGCATAAATTTTCATGATATGCCATATAATGGGACGTCCACCAATTTCAACCATTGGTTTTGGTCTTACATCTGTTTCTTCAGATAATCTGGTTCCTAATCCACCAGCTAAAATTACTACTTTCATAAAATAAGTTTAAAAATTAATACGTTCCTTTTCAATTACTAAAGGACGTTTTCGTATTTGTGTATGAATTGCACCTATATACTCTCCAATAATTCCAATAAAAAATAATTGAACAGAAGAAAAGAAAAATACTCCAATAACTAATGGAGCCATTCCAACCTGAAAATTATCCCAAAAAATAAGTTTGTATACAAAATAACCTAATGCCACCAAAAAGCTAATGACTGCTGAGAAAAAACCAATAAAGGCTGATAAGCGAAGTGGCAATTTTGAATGGTTTGTAAAACCTAACATTGCCATATCGTACAACGTAAAGAAATTATTTTTTGTTTTACCTGAAGCTCTTTGAGGTTGCGTGTATGGTATTTCGTATCTATTAAATCCTAATTCAGTAATTAATCCTCTGAAATATGGATATGGATCTTCTAAGGTTCTTAAAACCGAAATAAACTGTTGATCATATAAACCAAAACCTGTAAAATTTTTCACTGGAGATTCTCCATTGCCTTCAGATGCTTTACTAAGTAAATTATAAAAAAACTTTCTTACCGCAAACATCAATGGATTTTCGCGACTTTTGTTTTTAATACCAATGACTATTTTATAACCTTCTTCCCATTTTTTTAAAAATTCCTCTATTAATTCAGGCGGGTCTTGAAAATCTGACACCAATGAGATAACAGCATCTCCTTTACATTGCAACATACCATAAAATGGAGAACGAATATGTCCAAAGTTTCGGGCATTTAAAATCACCTTTACATTGCTATCATTTTTGGCTATTTCTTTCAATATTTTCACAGTGTCATCCGAAGAATCGTTGTCGATAAAAATATGTTCGTATGTATATTGAGGTAGTTTTTCAAAAACTTTGGCAACAGCCTTGCTTAATGGCCCTACGTTGCCCTGTTCATTAAAACAAGGAGTTAATACTGAAATGTGTTTTTTCACAGATTTTTAATTATAATATTACCCAAAAATAACGTTTTTTCCCACAATTTATAGTAACCTAAGGATTAATTTTTATTTCGTTAAAATGACAAATAAATTGTATAAATTTGGTTCATACCAACTTTTTGATTAGTTGGTAAATAGCTATTTATTAGATGAATACAGTAATTAAAGAAGATTTTCATTTTGTGTACTCCCAAACTAAAACTAGCTGGGATAAACTACAACATAAAACCATTTTAATTACCGGAGCAACAGGTTTTTTCGGAAAATGCATACTGCAAAATTTCATTTTTGCCAACAACGAAAAAGGCCTTAATATCCATATTATAGCTTTAAGCAGAGACCCTAAAAAATTCATCTTTCATCATCCTGAATTTAAACATGAGAGTATTTCTTGGATAACAGGAGACGTCAAAGATTTTGAATTCCCTTCGCAAAACATTGACTTCATAATTCATGCGGCAACAGATGTTAATACTCATCTCATTGCCAATAAACCATTGAGCATTTATGAGAATATTGTTGATGGAACTAAACATATACTCGAATTAGCAAAACTAAAAAATACCGAATCTGTATTATACGTTAGTTCTGGAGCTGTTTACGGGAAACAACCTAGCCATATAACTCATGTTGCAGAAGAGTTTACTGGGGCTACAAATGTTTACGACAAAGATGCATCTTATGGCGAAGGAAAACGTGTGGCTGAAATGCTTTGTAACATATACAACAAACACCATAAGATTAACGTAAAGATAGCAAGATGTTATTCATTTGTTGGTCCTTATTTACCATTAGATGGACATTTTGCTATTGGTAATTTCATAAATGACATCATTCATAACAGACAAATTAAAATACAAGGAGATGGTACACCTCAAAGAGCATACCTATACACTGCGGATTTAATGATTTGGTTATTGAAAATTTTAACAGAGGGAAAATCATGTTACCCTTATAATGTTGGGTCTGATGAGGCTATTAGTTTAGAATCATTAGCAAATATGATAAATGATTATTCGCAGAATAATTTAGGCGTTGAAATTGCGCAAACAAAAACTTCTGCTCCTCCTGCAATGTACGTCCCATCTATCGAAAGAGCAAAAAACGAATTAGGATTAAAAGTATTTACAAACTTAAAAGACGCTATTGACAAAACATTTAATTTCAATAGTAAATAAAAAACATTCAATGAAAGCATCTGATTATATAGCTAAATTTCTGGAAGCAAAAAAAATAGATTATGTTTTTGAGCTATCAGGAGGCATGATTACTAATTTATTAGACTCTCTACACCTACAAACAAAAATTAAAATTGTTACAATGCATCACGAGCAGGGAGCTTCGTTTGCCGCTGATGCCTATGGACGAGTTACAGGTAAACCTGGAGTAGCATTTGCTACCAGCGGACCAGGTGCAACCAATTTAATTACAGGTATTGGCAGCTGTTATTTTGATTCTGTTCCTGGAGTATTTATTACAGGTCAAGTAAATCGTCATGAATTAAAGGGAGATAGAAATATCCGTCAATTAGGTTTTCAAGAAACAGATATTTTATCAGTGGCTAAGCCTCTTACAAAAAAATGTTATCAGGTAAAAGATGCTTCCGAAATTCCAAGCATCTTTATGGAAGCTTTTCAAATTGCTACCGAAGGAAGACCTGGTCCTGTGTTGATTGATATCCCTATGGATGTGCAAAGAGGTCAGATTGATTCTGATCCTGTTATGGACGCTCAAAAAAGCACACAACATTCGCAACCTTTTGGATGGGAAAAAGAATTAAATCAATTATCAGCCTTATTACACAGCTGCAAAAAACCAATGTTATTGGTTGGTCGTGGCGTAGATCTGCATTT
>JBBIUW010000072.1:0-9520 GCA_037440045.1 Sphingobacteriaceae bacterium | reverse complement strand
TAATCGGAAAAGGAAATTAAACTTCACATTTTAAAACAAAAAAATCCCGCTGCCTAAACTCAGCGGGATTTTTTTATAAGTTATAAAACCCTAAAGTGAAATTTTATGTACTCGATTAATTGGAATCACAACTCCTTGTTTTAAAATTACTCTCTTATCGGTTACACCCCATACAGTAGTTTCCACTAATTTACGAGATTGGTCATCTTCAAAATAAATTTTAATTTTTGTGTGCTCTAAATTACCTAAAGCCAAAGCCCTATTTAATTCAGTTTCCCTTTCCTTAATTAAATCTTTATCTGTTAATACTTCCTCGTGTGGAAACTTTAATGTTTCGATTTTTTCTTTTTCAATCATTTCAAATGTAGCAGTCATATCTATCTTGGATTAAGGTTAGTTTCTGTATTGTTAAACCACATTTATTTAAAAATGGTTACAAGAAATTAAAAAAAAACTAAACTTTTATTTCAACAAAACTTAAGTAACTGATAATGACTATCTTTTTTCTAAAAGCACTACATTTTCAACATGAGCTGTTTGAGGAAACATATCAACTGGTAATATTTCTTTAATCTCATATTGCTCCATCATCATGGCCAAATCGCGTGCTTGGGTTGCTGGATTACAACTCACATACACTATTTTTTTAGGAGCTGCTTTTAAAAGAACTCTCACTACATCTTCGTGCATACCTGCACGAGGAGGATCAGTAATAATGACATCTGGCTTACCGTGTTTGGTAATAAATTCTTCATTTAATACATCTTTCATATCACCAGCATAAAACAATGTATTAGTTATCCCATTATAATCTGAATTATTTTTAGCATCAACCACCGCATCTTCTACATACTCAACGCCAATCACTTGCTTAGCTTGTTTAGCTACAAAGTTGGCAATAGTTCCTGTTCCTGTATACAAATCATACACAATCTCATTACCAGTTAAACCACAAAAGTTGCGGGTAATTTTATATAATTCGTATGCTTGTGGTGAGTTGGTTTGATAAAAAGATTTAGCCGAAATTTTAAATTTCAGGCCTTCCATCTCCTCAAAAATGTGATCTCGCCCATAAAACGTCGTAATATCTAAATCTTGTAACGTATCATTTCCCTTTTGATTAATCACATATTGCAATGAGGTGATTTGTGGAAACTTTGTTTTTAAATGATTTAATAACAATTCAATATTTTCGGGTTGATTTTCAAAAAACTGGATCAATACCATTATTTCTCCTGTACTTGCTGTTCGTATCATCAAGGTACGTAATAAACCCGTTTTATCTCTTACGCCAAAAAAAGTTAAACTATGTTTATTAGCAAAATCACGTATTTCGTTACGAATGCTATTGGAAGGTTCTTCTTGCAGATAACAATTTTTAATGTCTAAAATTTTATCAAACATTTTAGGAATATGAAAACCCAAAGCATTACGATTATCAATTGCCGCTCCACTTTTCACTTCTTCATTAGTAAGCCACTTTTTATCAGAAAAAGAAAACTCTAATTTATTGCGATAAAAATAACTCTCTTTATTTCCGAAAATTGGTTTTAAAGTCGATATATCTAAATGACCAATACGAGTTAATGCATCTGCTACTGTTTTTTGTTTAAAATGCAATTGTGTTTCATAATTCATGTGTTGCCATTTGCAACCTCCGCAATGCCGAAAATGTTCGCATTGAGGCGTTAATCTATTAGGCGAAGCACTTTTCAAATTTACAACATGGCCTTCGGCATAGTTATTTTTTTTGCGGGTAATCATCACATCTGCCACATCGCCTGGCACACCTCCATCCACAAAAATAACCATCCCGTCTACTTTAGCTACCGATTTTCCTTCGGATGAAATATCAACAATTGGAGCATTCTCCACAAAAATATTTTTCTTTATTTTACTCATAGTGGGCAAAGATAATAGATTTTAGAAGTGAGATTTATAATTTAAGATAATTATTGGACTGATACTTATATTAAAAATCGAGTTATATAGCTAGTTTTACAAAAAGTAATAATTAAATACTGGATTTTTTATTCGTTTGTGAGAAAAATACATTACATAACTGCTATCATCTTTATGTTAATTAAATGTAAAGCTCAAAACTTAGTTAACAATCCTAGTTTTGAAGACGCAATTAATGATACGTCTATAATTATAGACGGTGATAATAATTTCACTTGCGACTTTTGGAATACGCCATCAAATGGCAGTCCCGATTATTATACTTCAAAAAGGCAAGGTGCATTTAGCTCACCTATTAACCGTTTAGGCTGCTTAGAACCTCACACTGGCAGCGCATATGTTGATATCGTTTGTCAAAAACCTAACTTCGAATATATACAAGTAAAACTAAATCAAAAATTAATAGAAAATCAATCCTACTGCCTATCTTTATTTATAAGTCCAAATAATAAAGGGTATTATACTAGTAAAGAAATTGATTTTGCATTATCAAATACTGAAGTTCATCAAAAAACATATGCTTGCCTTAAAAATATACCATATAAAAAAATTATAGCTAAAAATGATTTTTTTAAAATTAATGGATGGAATCAAATATCATCCACATATACTGCAAAAGGTGGAGAAGAGTTTTTAATTCTTGGTTTATTCAATACTTCGTATGAAATTAATTTATCAAGAAATGTAAAATCTGAAAGAATGAATTATCTCTGTTATTATATTGATGACGTTAGTTTAACACCAATAAAAGACACCAATGAATGCAAATGCAATACGATAACATTCCAAAAAAACTCATTTAATGATTGTGTGATAGAGGACAGTAAAAGTATAACAATTAATAATCTAGTTTTTAAATCAAATGAAGCCATTATAAATGATAGTTCTAAGATTGAACTATTAGAGTTAGCAAAATATTTAAAATCTTACCCAACCTATACAATTGAAATCATTGGACATACCGATAGTGTTGGAAGTGAAAACAATAATCAACTACTAAGTGAGAAAAGAGCAAAAAACGTCGCAGATTTTTTAATTACTAATGGAGTTACAAGCGGTAATTTACTTTGGAAAGGAGTTGGAAATAGTAAACCGATAAAGGCAAATAATACGGAAGGAAATAAATCGAAAAATAGATGTGTTGAAATAATTATTAAAAAGAAAAAACTAAAAAAAGCTTCTATTACAAAATTACCTAATACAGATAGTACGACTTATTTTTTTAGTGAACATAAATATTCGGAAGCCGTAAAATATTTAACAAAAAAAATCGCAACGAATAAGCATTCATCTAACATAGTATATGACTATTATAATTTAGCTTGTGCCTACTCTATTACAAAAAACTTCCCAAAGTGCTTAGAAAGCATAAAAAAAGTAGTCGCTATTGATTCATCTTTTTATAGTTTTATAGAAGATCCTGATTTTTATAATATTTATAGAACAAAAGAATGGAAATCATTTTTATTGAGTTACAAACAATCAAAAGGGATTAGCATAAACGATAGTTTATTTTTGGATTTAGTTAAAATTGCTATACAAGACCAATTATTATATAAAGACATTGATTTTTATTCTAAGAAGAAAGGCTTTAAATCAAAAGAAGTTTTAAATCTTTGGCATATAAAAGACAGTTTAACAAATGAAAATCTAAAAATCATAGAAAAATACATGAGTCATAAGATAAATGTGTTAAGTAATCAAATTTCAGGTGAATTATTCGCTAATAAATGTTTTTTAGTTATACAACATTCGCCTTTAAATATTCAAGAACGATATTTACCTATAATCAAAGCTCTTTATCTAAAAAAGGAAACTATCGGCGAGAACTATGCAATGCTATACGATAGAATTTCGATTGAAAAACAAAAAGGGAAACAGTATTTTGGGACACAAGTAAATCCTATAACTAACAAACCGTATCCAATTATCGATGAAGCAAATGTTGCTAGGAGGAGAACTTCTTTAGGAATGATCCCTCTAAAGGAGTATTTAGCCATTTTTAAAATAAAATACGTCCCATATTAGTTAGTTTTTGTAAGTGTTTTAATTACTTGCTTTAATCTTAAAAAACCATAAATATCAATACTTTAAAGATATATGATTAAATTTATGGCGTAAAATGAAATTAAAGAAAAACGCGATAAACTTATTGAATAGTAAATACAATCTAGTGTTTATGTTCATTTTAGCATTTTTATTTTCAGGTGTTTCACAATCACAAGTAAAAGTCGGGGAAGGAAAAACAGAAAAACTCATTTCTATTAAACATGCTAAGCGTTTGGCTTATGACAAATCCTTAGGGATTGATGCCCGTAGACTAATTGGAGATGTAGAATGCGAGCATGAGGGTGCTGTGATGCGTTGTGATAGTGCCTATTTATTTAACGATAAAAAATTGATTGCTTATGGTCATATAAGCATTATTAAGGGCGATAGTATTTTTGTGTATGGAGATTCGCTACGATATGATGCTAAAACTAAACTAGCCAATATGAAAGGTAATGTGCGTTGTATTGAAAAAGACATGACATTAACTACCAATACACTAATTTACGACATTGGTAATTCTGTTGCTAGTTATTACGATGGTGGAAAAATAGTGAACAAAGAAAATACATTGATTAGCAAAAACGGGCATTACTATTCTTCTAGCAAAGACATTACATTTCATTACGATGTAGAGTTAACTAACCCCGAAATTAAAATGCGAGGCGATACACTCAGATACAATACTATTACTAAAACATCTTACTTTATAGGGCCGTCAATTATTACAAGCAAAGAAAATTATATTTATTGCGAGAATGGCTGGTATGATACAGATAAAGAAATATCTCGGTTCAGTAAAAACTCTATCATTGTTACAAAAAGTCAAAAACTATATGGCGATAGTATTTATTACGATCGCAAAAAAGGTTATGGAAGGGTGATTAAAAACGTACGAATTATTGACACAACGTATAAATCAATTATTACTGGCGACTTTGCAGAACATTACGAAAAGACAAACAAATCTATTGTTACAAAAAATGCTGTGTATGGTAAAATTTTAGAAAAAGACACCTTGTTCTTATCTGCCGACACCCTGTTTTACGATAAACCAGACTCTACTCACTCCTTTGTAAAAGCATATAGACATGTGAAAATTTTCAAAACAGATTTACAAGGCTTATGCGATTCTTTAACTTATTACGTGCACGACTCCCTAATAAGTATGTATAACGGTCCTGTACTGTGGACTCACAATGGACAAGTAACCTCAAAACTTATTAAACTAACCACCAGCAAAAAAGGTTTAAAATATTTTGAATTAATTGGTAATGCCATTGTTATTCAAAAAGCAGACAGTTTAAATGAATTTAAATTCAATCAAATTGAAGGCAAGCGCATGGAAGGTTTTATAACAAATGATACCATTAAAAAATTAAATGTTGTTGGAAACGCACAAATCATATACTACGTTAAACAAAACAAAAGCTACAAAGGAGTTAATAAAACTATTTGTACTGATTTAACCGTTTGGTTTAATGTAGATGGGGTAGATAGAACTAGCTTTAGAAACAAGCCAGAATCAACCGTTTATCCATTATCTGAAATAGCTGATGACGAAATGCGATTAAAACACTTTGTATGGCTCGAAAGCAAACGTCCAAAGAAAAAAAGTGACATTTTAATTCATTAATTTATCGTTTAAAACTTTAGGTTTTTATTGAAATATACTTAATATGATAATTTGTATATTTAGCCTTTAATTATTTTAAATTATGAAATTATTACAAAATAAAGTAGCCATTATTACAGGCGCATCAAGAGGAATCGGAAAAGGTATTGCTGAAAAATTTGCTGAACAAGGTTGCAACATCGCGTTCACATTTTTGTCATCAGTTGAAAAAGCAAAAGCTTTTGAAGCTGAATTAGCCTCAAAATATGGCGTAAAAGTAAAAGGTTACCAAAGTGATGCTGCTGATTTTAAAGCAGCTGATCAATTAGTAACAGATGTGGTTGCTGAATTTGGTACTGTAGATGTTTTAGTAAATAACGCAGGTATTACTCGTGACACCTTATTAATGCGCATGAGCGAACAACAATGGGATGAAGTAATGAATGCGAACTTAAAATCGGTTTTTAATTTAACGAAAGCTGTTCAGAAACCAATGTTAAAAGCTAGAAGTGGCTCTATCATTAATATGAGTTCTGTAGTAGGTGTTAAAGGAAACGCTGGTCAAGCTAATTATTCAGCATCAAAAGCTGGTATTATTGGTTTTACAAAATCAGTTGCATTAGAATTAGGTTCTCGTAACATCAGAAGTAATGCTATTGCTCCAGGTTTTATTGAAACAGAAATGACAGGTGCTTTGGACGAAAAAACTGTACAATCTTGGAGAGATTCAATTCCATTAAAACGTGGTGGTACAGCTGAAGACGTTGCAAACTTAACATTATTTCTAGCAAGCGATATGAGTGCATACATCACAGGACAATGCATTAATATTTGCGGAGGAATGCTTACTTAAAAGTTAGATTTTAGAAATAAGAAGTTGAAAGTTTAACCTTTTCAAAATCTTAAATCAAACTTCATAAATCTTAAATGTAAATGGAATTAATCTCTAATTATCCTTGGTATTATACCCTGTTATGTTTGGTAGCAGGGTTTATTTTTTCGGGTATATTATATTTTAGAGATAAACAAAATGCTGAACGCTCTAAAGCTCTACTATATAGCCTTGCAGCTATGCGCTTTGTGGCTATCAGTTTAATAGCATTACTACTCCTTGATATATTTGTAAAACGTTTAGTTAATGAAACTGAAAAACCAGTTATTATTTTTGCTCAAGACAATTCATCTTCAATTACTGCTAGTAAAGATTCTTCTAGTATCAAAAGTGAGTATATAAAAGCTATTTCAGATTTAACAAATAACATTAAAGATAAGTACGATGTTAAATCATATCAATTTGATTCTGACCCGATAGCTATCGGGTCAAAAACATCAGAAAACTTTGATTTTAAAGGGAAAGAAACTGATATTTCTAAATTATTTTCTGATATCGAAAATAATTATGCAAACAAAAACATTAGCGTTATCATTTTAGCCTCCGATGGTATTTATAATAAAGGTACTAACCCTTTATATAGTATCTCAAAATTAAATACTCCCATATACACCATCGCTCTTGGCGATACAGTTCCTTTAAAAGATATTTGGATTCAGAATATCAACCATAATCAAGTAGCTTACTTAGGTAACTCATTTCCTGTTGAAGTTGCCGTAAATGCTATTGACTTAAAAGACAAAACTGTAACCGTTAGCATATCTAACAACAATAAAGTTTTAAAATCAGAAACTATAAACATTAACTCTACAGCATTTAGCACAACCTTAAACTATTTGCTAGACGCTGATAAATCTGGAATACAAAAGTATACAGTAAGTATTTCCACACTCTCTGAAGACAAAAACAAACAAAATAACACTCAATCATTTATCATTGATGTGATTGATAATAGGGAAAAAGTCTTAATCCTAGCAAACGCTCCGCATCCTGATATTGCAGCTCTTGAACAAAGTATTTCTGCTTCTCAAACCTACGAAGTGGAAGTAGCTTTAATAAACGAATTTACAAAACCATTAAAACCATATGCTTTAGTGATTATTCATCAAGCTACTAATGTACCTCAACGTATTAATAATGAATTACAAGCTAATAATCAATCCGTTTTTTATATTGGAACCACTGTATCAAACAATAAAACTTTATTTGGAAGTAAAACAAATGATGTAGAAGGCGTTTATCAAAAAGCATTTTCGTTATTTAACTTAAGTGATGACTTAAAAAATTATATTAAAAATTTCCCTGCAGTATCTTGTCCATTTAAGAGTGGTGCAGCGAGTAATGGCTCCAATAGTTTAATAACTCAAAAAATAGGCGTTGTTGAAACAGAAGATCCGTTATTTTCATTTACAGAAATTAATGGTATTAAATCAGCAAACTTTTTAGGCGATGGAATCTGGAAATGGAGAATGAGAGATTTTTCGGACCATGGTAACCACAACTTGTTTAATGAACTAATTAGTAAAACAGTGCAATATCTATCGGTAAAAGCTGATAAGAGCTTTTTTAGAATATTTACAAAAAAAATAATTAATGAAAACGAAGCTATTGAATTTACTGCCGAAGTGTATAACCAAAGTTATGAGTTAGTTACTGAACCAGATGTAACATTAACTATAAAAGATAACAAAAACAAAACTTACAATTACACCTTTAATAAAAAACAAACCATGTATAGCTTGTCGGCTGGGCAATTCCCTGCCGGCGAATACACATATCAAGCCAATGTGAAATACGGCGATAAATTGTATAGCAAATCAGGTATCATTATTATTAAAGAAATAGTTTCCGAAAAAATAAACACAGTTGCTAATCATCAATTGTTATATCAAATAGCCAAACAAAGTGGCGGAAAATTGTTTTATAAAAATCAATTAGAGCAATTAGAAAAAGACATTTTATCGAGCGAATCTATTAAATCTATCACCTATTCTCATAAAGAATTAACCGACTTAGTAAACCTCAAATGGTTATTTTTTATCATTTTAGCTTTCCTGTCAACCGAATGGTTTTTGAGGAAATACAATGGAAAGGTGTAATATCACCTTTAAAAAATACCTTTTAAGAATCCAATTTTAAAGCTCAATTATGGCACTTTTATTGATTTACTAAAAGGGCTAAACACTATATTTGTTTAACCAAATATTTATATACCCATAATTTTATATATCATGAAAAAATTATTAATTCTTTCTTCTGCCATCATTCTTAGTTTATCTGCATTCACAACAGGCGATGGAGATAAAATACCTTCTGCCTCTGTAAAAAAACTAGACGGTTCTTCTACAAACTCAAATACTTTTAAAAATGATGGTAAACCAATGATTATTAGTTTTTGGGCCACTTGGTGTAAACCTTGTAAAAAAGAGTTAGATGCTATTAATGAAGAATATTCAGAATTAGTTAAAGAAACAGGGGTTAAGTTAATTGCTATTTCAATTGATGATGCTCGTAGTTCTGGTAAAGTAGTAACAGATGTTAAAGTAAAAGGATGGACATATGAAGTTTACTTAGACGAAAACCAAGACTTTAAACGTGCTATGAATGTAAATAATGTACCTCATACATTTTTAGTTGACGGTAATGGAAATATTGTTTGGAGTCATAACTCATATGCTGAGGGAGATGAAGAAAAATTATTTGAAAATGTCAGAAAATTAGCAAAAGGAGAAAAGCTTTCTCACTAATATTTTCTTGATTATTAATCTCACTCACTAAAAACTATGTCTATAAAATCCACTACACGTTTACTATTCTTTTTTTCTATAAGTTTATTTTATAGAACATTTTCATACGCTCAATTAAAAGATGAATTGGGTGCTGTTCATGGTAATTTTCAGATAGATGCCGCTAATTACCAAAAAGACACCATTATTGGTGCAGACCCAGGAAGCGAAGTATTTAGATACAACGCTTTTGGAATTATCAATTATCAAAAAGGT
>JBBIUW010000071.1:0-9635 GCA_037440045.1 Sphingobacteriaceae bacterium | reverse complement strand
AGTATTGCAATCAACTGTAGTTAATATTCCTGCAGGTACACAAACAGTTATGTTAAACTTTAGCTTAACACCAGGCAGCAATTACCAATTAGGTTTAAGTGGGACTTTAGCTGATATGTGGAGAAATAACGCTGGTTCTGGGTATCCATATAATATTAATAGTTTAGTAAATATCACGTCTTCTGATGTTGGTTCAAACTACTATTATTTCTTTTACAACTGGCAAGTACAACAAAATGATTGTGTGAGTCCTGCAACTCCTGTTACAGCAAATGTGAATGTATGCACAGGATTAAATCAAGCAAGTGCGGAAAACAATATTCAATTATACCCTAATCCAGCAGCTGATAAGTTGACTTTTAACGTATCTCAAGAACTAGTAAGTACTGTGAAATCAATTGAAATATATGACGCCTTGGGTAAACAAGTAAAATCAATACCTGTGTCATCAGAACAAACACAAATAAATGTATCCGATTTAGCAAGAGGTGTTTATACATGTCGATTCATAAATACTTCTAACCACACCATAGTGAAACGTTTTGTGAAGGAATAAAATTCAAGAGAGAAAATAAAAAAAAGGTCTTACAAATTTGTAAGGCTTTTTTTATGAAATAAATTCGGCTTTGCAGACTAAAAAACACATTTTGCAGACAAACACTCCCTATTAGCATAATAGAGTTCAAAAGCAATATTAGGAACTATACATTTGATTCATTATTAATCTTTAAATTTAATTATTATGAAAAAGGGAGTTATTATTTTATTGCATTTAGGTTACTGGCTAGTTTTTCTATTGTTAATTTCCTTTATTGTTTGGGCTTTTTCTCTGCCTCAAATTAATAAAGACCATTCTTTTCAAATCGGAAAACTAATTTTTGGGTTCTTTTTATTTGTATGCATTCCAGGCATATTAACATTTTACTCTTTCTATACCTTTATTTTCAAAAGATACTTTATTACAAAAAAAGTATTAAAGCTTATCACATTTGGTATTACTACTTCCATTGTTTCTGGATTTATTGGGGCTATAATTTTATATACTATGATAATTCTCAGATCTGATAAAGGTGAAATCATAACCGATTTACCTTCATTTATTATAAGTTTGACAATAATAATTTCTGTCTCTTCGCTTTTAAATGGAATAATTGGCTTAGTAATGCGGGGCTTTATATCATCATACAACGATATCACTTTAAAAGAAGAGTTAAACAAGAAAAATTATGAAATGGAATTGGCCTTAGTAAAAAACCAGATAAATCCTCATTTTTTATTTAATACTATTAATAACATTGATGTATTAATTCAAAAAGATGCAATAAAAGCATCTGACTATTTAAATAAATTATCGGATATTATGCGCTTTATGCTATATGAAACAAAAGCTGATAAAATCGAACTTTCTAAAGAATTAATGTATATCGAAAAATATATTGAGCTTCAAAAAATACGTTCTTCAAACTCAACTTATGTTAATTATATTTTAGATGGAAATGCAAATAATATTTTAATTGAACCTATGTTGTTTATTCCATTTATTGAAAATGCTTTTAAACATACAGAAAACAAAAATCTTGAAAACGCCATTACAATAAAAATCACAATTCATAAAGAGATGATTATATTTGAATGTGATAATAAATTTACTGTAAACTCACAAAAAAACAGAGAGCAAAATGGTTTAGGGAATGGATTAATTGAGAAACGATTACAATTATTATACTCGACCAATCATACGCTAGAAATAACTACAGAAAACAATATCTATAAAGTAAAATTAACGCTAAACAATGTCAATTAGTTGTATTATAATAGAAGATGAACCCTTAGCAATGGAGCGAACAAAAAGCTACGTGCAAAAACTTCCTTTTCTAAATTTAGTATCAGTTTTTGATAATGGCATAGATGCTCTTGTATATCTAAAATCTAACAAAGTAGGTTTAATATTTTTAGACATTAATTTAGGTGAAATATCCGGTATACAACTTTTAGAAACAGGGAACATCACATCTGAAGTTATTATCATAACTGCCTATCAAGAACACGCAATAAAAGGATTTGAATTAAACGTAACGGATTATTTGATGAAACCTTATACATTTGATCGTTTTTTACAGGCAGTTAGCAGAGCTCAAGAAAATATATCAAAAAGCACATTAGAAGTTCAGAAGGACTATATTTTCATAAAAACTGAATACCGGTTAGAGAAAATCTCATTAAATGACATACTCTATATTGAAGGTATGCGTGACTACAGAAGAATACACACTGTTCATAAAAAAATCATGACGCTTCAAACATTTAAAGAATTAGAACTAGAAATACCTTCATCCATGATTTGTAGAGTTCATAAGTCGTTTATGGTATCCTTACATAAAATTGAATCTATAGAAAGAGACCGAATTAAAATTAAAGATATTTTAATACCAATTTCAGAGACATACAAGAAAATGTTTTTTGAATTAATTCATCAAAAAAATTAGTGCTTAAACAACTTCTGCCTTTTCAGTTCCATTATATTGTATAATCAAATGATTAGGTGCTTTTACAATAGCTTGTTCTTTCGCGTATGCTTTGAAATCAAAATCTAGTGGCAATACTACATAACGGTATTTATGATGATTTAATTTTAGCTCATCTATCAATTTATTTTTAACAGTAAAATCTATTTCATCTAAAAATAAATTTTTAGGTTTTACTTTAAAATGCAGATAATAATCAATGGCAATTAATTGTTGTAAAACAATATCATTAGGGTAGTTTGCTTTTGAATAGGCTGTTATAATTTCAAATACATCTGTTAGAGAGTATTTATGAAAATCTCTTTGAGTTCCAAAAAAATGTCCTAAGCCTAGTAAAAAATCAAAAATGCTATACTGTTTAGTTACGTACTTTAAAGTATGTATTGCTTTTTTACCATTCCAGTATATTTCTAATGCGTGTTCTAATTCAACAATTTGGTGCAGTTGTTCCTTACTTAAATAATTGCTTTCAATAATTTGATAAGGTGGGTTTGGATCAAATACAAAACCGTGTTCTTGGTATTTTTTTCTTACAGGAGTTCCTTTCAAAAACTTTAAGAATCCTAACTGCATTTCGGGAGCAAATAATTTAAACACTTCTTCAAAACTATATTTAGTATCTTCCCAATAATCTAAAGCCATCCCAACAATTAAATCCAAATGCATTTCTACTTTGTAATCTAACTGTTTAATGATACTCGTGGTTTTTTCAAAACTTTGCTTTCTTTTTACTTCCAAATTAGCTTTTTGATTCACTGTTTGAATGCCAATTTCGAACCTAAATAAATTATCAGGCACTTTATCATGAATGAACTGAATAATATCGGGATGTAAAATATCTGCGGTGATTTCAAACTGAAACACGTTTTCTGGTCGATAATTATCTAAAATAAATTGAAAAATATCTAGAGTGAAATCTTTTTTAATGTTAAATGTTCTATCTAAAAATTTAATCACCTTACCATGTTGCATCATGTATAATAATGTTGCTTTAATGGTTTCATTAGGCAGGTAACGAACTTTGTTATCTAAACTTGCTAAACAAAACTCACATTTATAAGGACAACCTCTAGACGTTTCGATGTATAGAACCTTATTAACTAAATCACTTGGATTATCAAATTGGTAGGGCATGCTGTTTTGAAAATTTTTCAAATCAAACATAGGTGCCATTTTGTTTTCTTGAACCTCTGTTCCGTCTTTCCAAACTAAACTAGAAACAGAAGAAACATTTGGATAGAAATCTAAAAACTCTTTAAAAGCAATTTCCCCTTCACCAACTATAATATAATCAACATAATTTAAAGAAATGATTTCTTCATACTCATAGCTTACCTCTGGGCCTCCCAGTAAGATTTTAGCTTGAGGGTTTAGGGCTTTAATTTTTTTGCAAACAGATAATGTTTGAGTAATGTTCCATATATAACAGCTAAATGCCACAACATCAAATTGAGCACAATGCTGAGCTACTTCATCTTTATCTTCTTTAATATTAAACTCTTTCCATGCAATCCCTTCTCGATTGTGGTTTAACTCATACAACAAACGAATAGCCA
Source organism: Sphingobacteriaceae bacterium (assembly GCA_037440045.1). GTDB lineage: Bacteria > Bacteroidota > Bacteroidia > B-17B0 > Aurantibacillaceae > UBA4416. The sequence continues at coordinate 5,554 of JBBIUW010000071.1, read as the reverse complement.
AGTTTGTATGGATATATTTCGCATTTAAAGTGGTTAATAAAACTTTCATTGTGCTAAAGATACAACTTGCTACTATTTAATAAAAATAAAAAACCTCTACGTTTTAGTAGAGGTTTTTATAGAATTACAACATTGTCCTACCTAATTGCTATAATTAATTGAGAATTTATTTTATCAAAAGTTTGAATCGATTCTTGTTGTTTGTTTATTGCCAAAGTTTCTGTTTCTTCCGCATTACTCATTGCACCATATTTTGCAGCCACTGTAGCTTGTGCATTTGCTTCTTCTCTCATTTCTTTACCCATTTTAAACAATCTCTCTGCTTCGTTATTCAACTGAGCAATCATTTCAGTGAGCTGTTCATTATTTTTTATATTACTTACTAACTGGGCTATCATCAATCTGTTTTTCAAAAACTTATCATGATTTAACCGGGCTTTTAAATTAGACACTTCTACTTTCTTTGAGATATAGCCATTTTCTAAACTAATTGCCTCTTTTATTAAAAGTTCTTTTTTATTTACAGATGCCGTTTGAGCAGATTCTCTTAATTGTTGAGCAGTAATTTTCATGTTTTCCGCTTGTTCATACGTTTCAAATAAAGATTCCATTAATTTTTCAGTTGAATTATCGGAATTGTTAAATTCAGTATTAGAAAGCGCCATTTCAGTTTGAGACACATCCGTACTATTTGAAATTGTTTTTTCGAGCATTGCCAATATTTCATCTTGTTTAGCTAATGCCAATAGTTCTTTTTCTTCGGCATTACTTAAATTAGCAATTTTGGCATACAAGGTTAATTGAGCGTTAGCTTCTTCTCTCATCTCATTAGCTAATTTCATTAATCGTTCAGATTCAGTATTTAAGCTTTTGGCAGATGAATGGAGAGTAGTGTTTTGGGGGATTTTTGAAAATAAAACCAATATGGTTTTTTTATTCTCATTGAATTTATGAAGCGAAATTTTACCTGATAATTCAGAAGCTTCTAATTGTTTATTTAAATAGCTTTGTTCTGCTGTTTTTGCCTCTTCTTTTAATTTAGCAGCACTTACTTTCAAAACGTCAGCTTGTTCTAGTAACTGTTTGTATTCTTTTGTAGTTAATGTAACATTACTATTAATATAGTTCATTTTTACAGGCTCTTTAGGACCCATAATATCAACTCTTACTTTATAAGTTTGGTTGCCTTGTGTTTGGCCGTTTACCATTACCTGAATGGTAAGTGCCAACAATGTTGGTAGGTAGGATAAAGTTTTCATAGGACAAATGTTTTAATAGGTTAAAATTTTTCATGTATATATTTTAAAATTTATTATTCAATACTAATTCACTCATGTCTATTATGACAATCTATTTTAATGTGACCAAATTTTTTAGGTTAGTTAAATAAATGAACTATATCATTTATTTTCTTTTTGGGACTAAGAGTTAAGTTCTTGTTTTTACCAGCCCTTGCATATAATACATACACTTGGGTCTCGAGTAAGTTTTGTTTTAGTTTCTGTATCATTGTACTCCTTAAAAAAAAGAAGGTTCGCTTTAAATCAAATAAAATGATAACATTTAGATGTTCCTATTTTTCAAAAAATAAGATAGAGTTATTTGTGCTTACAGTAAATATTAGATTCTTCAACGGGGTATTTTTTATCTAAATCAATATTATTAAAACTATTTTCACCCCAAAAAAATAGTTTTTCAAAATAAGGTAACAGCTTGCTATCTTTGATTTTACTTAAGAAATAAACTTCATGTTCTTTTTCTTTAATTCCCATTTCATATAGTATAACATCATGTTCTGAAATACATAACGAATTAAAATACTGTTTCATTCTAAAATATTCGCAAACATTTCCACTTTCTAATCTGCCTGCAAAATAAAACGGCATAAACCAACCAATCACAAAACAACTAGCAGAAATGACTTTACCGATAACATGAAATTTAATTTCATACCAAGTTGAAATTGGAATGTGATATTGTTTCATGATTTGCAAAACCTCAGCACGATGATTCCATTCATCTATTTCAATTTGCTTAATCGCAATTTTTTCATCCTTATTTTTAACAGAAGCGGCATGACCAATATATGCAAAAGCAGCAGCCTTTTCGGCTGAATAGGCTTTCTTAATTAAATCAACTAACTGAGGATGTTTTAGCTCCATGATTTTATTTTTTAATATAAAACTTCAAAAGGCCGGATTCGTTTTTATCAATAAACTGAAAAGAAGAAGGGATTTTATTTTTAAAAGTATAGTATGTAACCAACCTCGTTCCTGATTTACATTCATTCAACTTTTCCATTAAAGCTTCGTGGTATTTTTTATACTCTTGTAGAGATACTTTAGATGTTTCATCTAACACACATGTTTCATCTAATTGCTCATGAAATGAATTAAAAAAATAAATACCGTCAAATTTTTTAAAATCGAGTGTTGTAAAATCGTTATTGATAAAATGAGCATTTTTTAATTTATATAAACGCTTGATTTTATTAGAAAGATTAGTTAACGTTTTTCTTTTTTCTACACCATAAAACTGAGCATCGGTAACAGCGGCTCCAATACAACAAAATTTACCCACACCCGAACCAATATCCAATATCTTATCAGTAGGTTTATCAACTAACAACTTTACGGCTTTAATTGCAATATTAACAGGAGTGAAATGCCGTGCCGAATGTTCTTGGTAAAGCTTAGGATATATTTTATCAAATGTAGAATTTACAGGGTATTTTTTTTGTTTTAGCTGTTCAAAAACCATAAAGTAAAGGTAATTGAATTAAAAAGTATATGGCTTGTTTTTAAATAATGATATAAACTGGATATTAACTGATTTTAAGGTATTTCTAAAAATTATAATAGTACCTTGGCTAAATGGAAAAACGTTCAGAATTACTAAAAAGCATTAGGCCTGTTATTGAAGTAGACAATTCTAAATCAACAGATTTAGAAGTATTTCAAAGTGTAACTTTGCGCCCTATACTTAAATTACAAAACGATTTAATTCTCTCTCTTGTTAACAATCATTTAGCAGAGAATAAAATCGTGGTTAAAAATTTAACCGACAATAAAAAAACAGAACGCATTCATGAAATTGTAAAGGGGAATTTACAACTAAAACAACTGTTTACAGGCATTACGATTGCTTTGTTTACTGAAGAAGAAATGGCTTTTTATCTTGAAAACAAAAAAGAGGTTGTAAAACGCACTATCACCATGCTACTAGAAAGGGTTTGTACTCAATTGGACAAATTAGAATTTTAATCTATTGAAAAACTACGAACCATTCAAAATTAGCTACAAATACTTTTACATCTTGTTCATCAAATAATTCAACTATTGTATTTAGTAATACTCTTTTTTTAGTTTGTAATTCAACTAAAATATCATCAAACGTATTATTGTATAGATGCGCTTTAGATTTAATAATTCCTTTAGCTGGTTTTTTATAAGACACTTCTACTTTACGCAGTACTGGAACAACCCTCTCTATAATTTCTTGAGGAAAAGATTTTAATAACAGCTGTGCTCCCGAACCTTCAGCCAAAGCAAATAATGCGGCCGCATGAACTGTTTGTAAATGATTTGTGTATTCTTGCTTTGCATCCAACTGTAATAAATACGCTTTATCATCAGCTATTGAAATACCTAATAATTGATTAAAAGGAACTTTTGTTATATCCATAAGTTAAAGGTAAGTAAAACAACAAACTCTCAAAATATAACTTGAAACTTAATTAAATTTTGAATCGTATAAGAGGCCATGGGAACATTATCTGAAAATTGGCTAACAGAAAACCTAATAGACTTTGAATACAAAAAGTACGTTTTATTGGGTTATTTAAAACAGGTAAAAGAGCATTTTAAGGAACAAAAACTATATCCTGATTTTGCGGAACTAATTGCTCATTACAAAAATTTAATTTCAATAAAAAACAATACACTCTCTTTAGAAAATGGCTTTAAAAAAAGCATTAAAGGCATCGATTACCAGAATTTAAAATTTGTTTATGAAAACAGCATAGATGATTATTTATTAAACGAATTAAAACAAATTATAGATTTTAGCGAACCCCTTATCATTGATGAATTAAAAAATGGTAAATCCATTTTTGATTATGCCGAAAAACATATTTCTGCTAATCACATAGGCATTTTACCTATTTACAAAAAAGAAGGGTATTTTATTTTGTATCCTTTTCAATCCAAACAAGTGCAGGTATATAACTATTCTTTATCCAAACTAAACTTATTGCAACAAGAGGTATATGGTTTAAACTGCTCATATTTTTCTACGTTTAGTTTATCATTATCTCAAACAATTGATAAAATAAAATTAGACATTATTGATACCAATCCAGAAATGCCAAATCCTGCAGTCTTTTTATTTAAAGCAAATGCAGCCTTACCTAATCATGAAACTTTTTTACCTATTGCCAAACGATTGCTTTATAAAACTCTAGCGGCATAACAAAATAAAAAAGGGGAACTATCAACTGATAATTCCCCTCTTTTAAATTATTGAGAGTTATTTTTTAGGTATTCTCACTAACGTTTCTAATAAAAAGCCCCAGTATTTTTGTACCGAACTAATTTGAACTCGCTCATCTGGAGAGTGAGCTCCCTTAATATTTGGACCAAATGAAATCATTTGCATCTTAGGATAATTAGTTCCTAAAATACCGCACTCTAATCCTGCGTGGCAAGCACTTACTTTAGCCTCTGAATGATAACGCTCTTTATACAAATCGCTCATTAATTTGACGATTGGAGAAGATGGCTTTGGAGCCCAACCTGGATATGAGCCAGTAGCTGTAATTTCTGCTCCTAATAATTCAAAAGCTGATGTAATAGCATGTTGTAAATCTACTTTTTCTGAATCAACAGAACTACGTGTTAAACATTGAATTTGATAGGTACCTTCTTTAATAATAACACGAGCTACATTATTGGAGGTTTGCACTAACCCTGCAATATCTGGGCTCATACGATAAATCCCATTAGGACAAGTGTATATACTACGTAATAATTTGAATTGAAAATCTTGATTAAATACCTGAGTTGGTGTTTCAGTATCTTCAATCGTTATCACTAAATTTGGATCTGTAGTGCCATGTTCTGTTTTTACAATTTTTTCAAAATCCTGAATATGTTGTTTCAAAGCATTTACATCTGCGGCTGTAATTACAGAAACCGATTCTCGAGGAATCGCATTTCTTAAACTTCCACCATCCACGCTCGCAATCTCAATATGTAAATCCTTACTTAAGTTCAAAAGCAAACGATTCATGATTTTATTTGCATTCCCTCTACCTCTATGGATATCCATTCCTGAGTGACCACCAGTTAAGCCTTTTACAGTGATTTTAAACGCAGCTTTATTTTTAGCAGGTTCTTGAGTATATGTTCCAGAAGCCGTTACATCAACTCCACCAGCGCAGCCAATTGTTAACTCATCATCATCTTCTGTATCTAAATTCAACATGATACCTCCATCTAACAAACCACCTTTTAAGGCCAAAGCACCTGTCATACCAGTTTCTTCATCTATTGTA